>NZ_JAQMTY010000031.1 GCF_028330765.1 Spirulina subsalsa CS-330
AAACTGCTCTTAACGATGTTCACCTTCTCTCGATCCCCCCTAGCCCCCCTTAAAAAGGGGGGAACGAAAAAAAGTCCCCCTTTTTAAGGGGGATTTAGGGGGATCAAACGCAGACGAGGCCAACATTTGAACGTTATGTACAAGCAGTAGCCCACGGGGCGAGGGGCTTCTAATCTGTACGTGATGATTAACGAGCCGCTTAACGGCTGATGTACCCTTGATTGAGTCACCGGGGACATGTCGGTTAAAAGCGTGTTTCAAACTCAATCGAGCCGCGACTATCGCCTTGGAAATCCGTAGAGCCGCGAATCGTCAAGTTGTCATTGATGCGATAGCGGATGTTGTACCGGGTGTCTTGGCCGGGTGGGGTAATAAACTGCAACACGGAAAGAGAAAAATCATTAGCGATCGTTTTGCCCACTTCCACGGCGATTCCTAAGGTTCCCGTCGTGCTGTCTTCATTCAACACTTGAGCCGGAAAGACCCGAAATTCACTTAAGCTCAACGCATTACTAATCGTCTGCTGCAAGTCTCCAAACAAGGTTGTTCCGGCAATATTGGCCAACCCTCCCACGAGGGCCGTGTTATCACCACCGGCGACAGAATTGATAAAACTGCCGCCGAGGAGGGCGAGAATTTCTGTATCGCTGCGGGCGGGGCTGCTGCTGAGGTCGATCAGTTGTTGGCGGGGGCGAGTGCCGCTTTGAGCGGTGGCGCGGAGGGTTTCGGCGAGTTCAAAGGCGGTGGCGTTGATATCCGCTCGTACCGTTAGATTTTGAATTCCTCCGACACCGACCGGACTATCACTGACCTCAGCCGAGAGGGATTCCACCGCAAAGGTGCGCCGACTTGTTTCAATCACAGACCCGACAAGGCGCAAATCGAGGAAGGGATCAAGGCCGTTGAGGGGGTTGAGCACGGCTACGTTGTTGTAGTTGTTGTCAAGGCGGAAGGTGGTGGTAAATAAATTGACATAGCCGGAATTGAGATCAATGACACCATCGGGCTGTAGGTCACTAAAGCTGCCGTTTAAGACAAGATCTCCTTGGGCGACGAGATCGAGGATGGGGTAGAGCCGAATCCGGAAATCATCGGCGAGGATGAGGCGCAGATCACGAAATTCAAAAAAACCATTGCTGGGTTCTGCGGTGGGGCTGTCATCGGCTGCACCGCTGAGGGAGGCTGCGCCGAGGAGTTGAACATTGCCGTTGGTGACGTTGACGTTGCCGGTGATTTCGGGGGCGAGGGCGGTGCCGAGGATTTGGACTGAGCCGCCGACGATGCCGGAAAAAACGCCCTGAAGAGCGATCGCCAGTTGATCCAACGTCACGGTTAAGGGATTCTCTAGGGCTTGGCGTTGGAAGGTGGGAAGACTGCCCGCCACGGTGAGGGAGCCGCCCCCAAAGTCCCCTGTGATCGACTCAATATCAATCTGGTCAAAGTTGAGGGAAATCACCCCATCTAGGTCTGTAATCGTTTCGGGGAGGAGTTTTGACCCTAGTACCCCGTCTGTGATGGTGATGCTGCCGTCGGCGACGAGGGATTCGAGGGCGAAGCGATCGGGGTTAACCTGGCCGCGAATATCCACGTTGACATCACCGCTGCCGCCTTGCCAGATCAGGTTTTGGCGGCTGATGATGTTGAGAATGGCCAAACCGTCGTCTTGGACTCTGGCGGTGAGGGTGGCTTGGTTATCGCTGGGGGGGAGAGTGCCGGGGATGGGCAGTTGATAGGGGAATTGGCCGGCGGCGGTGAGGGGGGTTCCGTCTGCCATGAGGGTGCTGGTGGCGCTGAAGCGGAGTTTGGCGTTGTTGTAGCTAAAGTTGGCGGTGGCGGTGTCGATGGGGGTTTCGTTGACGCTGGCCCCTAGGATGTTGACGCGGCCGAGCAGGCGGGGGTTGGCGCGATCGCCCCCTAGGGTGGCCGTTAAATTAATCGTGCCGCCAAAACCAATGGCAGGCGGGAGGGGGAGCAGGTCTTGGAGGGTGATGATCGGGAAGTCGTTGATTTGCAACTGACCGGTAATTTCATCGTTGCCGAAGACTCCGGCCAGGGCTAGCACGCCTTCGGCGGTTTGGAGTTCCAAGGGGCGAATGGTCACGATCCCCTCGGCTAGACTGCCGATCAGGGTGACGGTATCGGCTTGGTATGCGCCCCATTGCCAATCGCTGCCGTTGAGTTCCACTTGGGCATTGAGGCCGCCAATGCCCTCGCTTAATGCACCGGACAGGGTAACGGCTCCGCTAAAGGAACCGGCGATCGCATCTAAACCCGGAAACGGCAACGCATCGATACTGTCTTGGCGGCGTAGTTCGTTGAGAGCGCGAATTTCTGACAATCGACTGAGGCGATCGCCGAGGGAATCATCGGGACGACCCACCCCCAAGGTATTGAGATCCGCCGCCTGACCCGGTGCAGGCTGGCCGAAGGTGTTGCTAATCCGCAGCAGGTCGGAAAATTTCACCAGGTCTAAGGCAGCAAAAATATCCTCCACGCGGCCATTTTCGATCGCCACAGTGCCGTCTACCCGTGGCTCTGGCCCGGTGGGGATCAGGCTGCCGTTGATCTCGTAGAGGGTGCTGCCGGTTTGCAAGCGAGCCTCCCGCAGCGCGATCGCATTGCCCACATATTGCAGATCCCCCGTGAAGCGATCGCCCCGCAGTTGCCCCACCACGGGCTTTTCAATGGTGACAGACCCCGCCACGCCCCAATTGCGCCAATCAACGGTAAATTGCCCGGTGAGATCCCCCGCGAGGGGTTGGGCGGCGATCAGGGGTGGCAGGAGGCCGTTGGGTAAAAAGGGTTTGGCTTGGGCGAGGGGAAATTGAGTCAGGGACGCGGTGAGAATGTTGTTTTCCGTGCGCCCGGTGGCGATCAGTTGATCCAGGCGGAGATCAAAAGTGGTGGGGAGGTAGTTGGCGTTGAGGGTGACGAGGATGCGATCGCCTTCTGCCTGCTCAGACCGCAGGGCGATTTCACTGCCCCCCGGTTGCAGCGACACCGGCCCCGTCAAGATCGGGTCAAGCTGAAACTGATTCACCGCCACATTCACCAAGCTGAGATCTCCCTCAATTTGGGGCGCGGTTAATGTCCCCGCAATTCGGCCTTCAAAACTGGTCAAGCCCCGCAAATCTGCCCAGGCCGCCGCCGTCGGGAGAGTGACAAATTGGGCCGCCACCTCCGGCAAGGCGGCCAAGTCCAAATTCTGAGCGATGACCCCCAAATCCACCCGCTGCACCACCGCCGCATCGAGTTGCCCCCGCAACAGGCGCGGCAAATCAAACTGAAGATAGCCCTGGGCTGTCAACTGTTCGCCCCCCTGCAATCGATTCAGGGTGAGCCGCCCGTCTCGCCAACCAAACTCCGCATCAATCGGATCGCGCACGGCGATTAACCCCTCACTGAACCGCACCGCGCCTTGGGCTTGGAATTGGGCGAGATCAAACAGGGGGAACCGGACATCCAATTGTCCGGTGAGTTGTCCCCGTAACAGGTTGGAATAGGGGGCAAGGGCGATATTGTCCGGCAAGAGGCGAGCGGTGAGGGTGCGATCGCGCAGGC
Organism: Spirulina subsalsa CS-330; assembly: GCF_028330765.1. Taxonomy (GTDB): domain Bacteria; phylum Cyanobacteriota; class Cyanobacteriia; order Cyanobacteriales; family Spirulinaceae; genus Spirulina; species Spirulina subsalsa_A. The sequence goes on from NZ_JAQMTY010000031.1 coordinate 3,562, forward strand.
TAAATTGTGGGATGGCGAGGCGATCGCGCCCCATCTGGGCTGTGCCCTGGCCTTGGAGTTGCAGGGTTTCCACCGTGAAGCGACGGGGAATCACGCCGGCCATGGTGACGCGGCTCTGCAAGGATTGCCCAAAGGCGGCCGGGAGTTGCGGTAACAGTTGCCGCGAGTTGATCCCCTCACCCTGCACCTGGGCCGTCCAATTGCGATCGCTGAGGGTAAACGCCACATTGCCCGTCCCTCCTCCCAACCCAGAGGCGATCGCCATTCCGTTCACCTGCAAGCCATCCCAGATCCCCAAGAATCCCCCCCGCAACAGAGCATTAAAGGGCGTTGCCACCTGTACCGTTGCCCCAAGCCGTCCCAGGGCTGCCCGATTGATCGGCAGTTGCCCGAAGAGTTGCGCCAGTTGCGCCATGTTCAAATTCTGAGCGTCCAGGCTGGCGGTGAGGCGATCGCCTTGCAGTCTTAACCCCAACAGTTGCGCCGTCCCCCCCGCGATCCCCACCCCCATCGCCCCCCGACTCACTAAGCGCGTCGGCCGGAACCCCGCCAAGGCTCCCGCAACGGTGAGTTGACCGTTAAGATTGCCAAGGGGTAACGTTTGCAATTGCGCCGGGAGTTGGGCGGCAAAGGGTTGCACTGCGATATTTTGGGCTTGGAGTTGGGCGACGAATTGCCCCCCGGCCAGTTGCAATTGTGGGATGACCAGCCGTCCTGCGCCGATCCTGGTTTGGGTTTGGCCGGTGATGGCGATCGCGTCTAAATTCAGCGCCTCCCAACGCCCCGCCACCCGCAGGCGGGCATCGGTTGCCCCCAAGGGCAAATCCAGCGGCAGGCGCAACTGTTGGGCAAAAACAGTGGCTTGCCAGGTGTTTTCCGTCAAGCCCACATTGCCCACTTGGACTCGACCGCCGAGGAGATCCGTACTGAGCAACACCTGAGCGGCTTGCCAATTGTTGAGGGGAAGGCTCACCGTGGCGTTGCCGGACGTGGTACCGAGGGCGACGGGGGTGGCGACTTGAAATGTTTGGAGAGCGCGATTAATCGGGATCTGATTCCATTGGGTTTCGAGGAGGGCGATGGGGTTTTTGGGGTCTTTGCGGGTGGCGATCGCTTTCCCGGTGAGGCGGCCGCCAAATTCCGGAATCAACGTCCAGGATTCAACACTGAGGGTTTGTTGTGCCACCGAGGCAATGAAGTCGGCGTTGAGCGATCGCACCCCCACCCGATCCACCCGCAACGGCAGACAGGGCGAGGCCGTTAAACAGGCCGCCCGCACCTGTCCCCCAATTCCCAAATCCTCCAACGGCCCCAGCACTTGGGCCGTCATCGCGATCGCCCCTTGGAGAGCGATCGGTAGCTCCAACTTCTCAACCACAGCAGCCAGCAGCCGCGTCACCGCCACCGGTTCAAGGCGCACCTGTAGATCATTCTGACCACTTAAGGACACCGCCCCATCCAGTTCCACCGGAACCGTACCCAAACGTGCCGTTGCTCCATCGATCAACACCTGATCCCCTCGGAACCGCAGTTTGGCATTGGCCAACCGTGCCGCCGACTTCACCCCCTCCACCTGCACCGTCACGCCTTGAACCCGACCCACGCCCGTTAAGGTGGGTAAGGTTTCCAGGGTAAAGGGATTGCCCTGCAAGGTGAGGGTCACATTCGCCCCCACGGTTCCCGTTGGGATGGTCGTGTCGAGGGGTAACGGTGGAATCAGCCGCATCACCTGGGGAATCTCCACCCCTTGCAGATTGGCGGCTAAGGTTCCCGTCAAGGTATCCAAAGACCCCGACGTTAACCCCAATTTCCCCTGCACCCGAAACCGTCCCCCTTCGGCCAACGTGCCCTGTAATTGCGTCACTTGCAGATCGTCTAAGCCGCCATTAATGAACAGATTGCCGCTGCTCACTTGGGCGACAAGGGGCGATCGCTGACTCTGATCGGGATTGCGGCGCACCACTGATGCGATCGCCTCATCCACCCGCACCGCCACCACCCGGATTTTGATCGGCAAGTTTCCCTCTTCAATCGTCGGGAGATTAATCCATTGACCATCCCGGTCTTGCTCCACATAAACCGTGGCATCCGCAAAGGTGATATCCAGTTCAAGCCGCCGCTCAAAAATGACCTTGAGGGGATTAAACCGAACCGCGACGGCTTCCGTGGTGGCATAATCCGCATCGTCGGCGGTGGTGGGGAGACGAGTCTTGTTGAAGTGGATGGCGGTGGGAGATAGGCGAGTGACCGCACCTAACTCCACTGGCCGTTCGAGGGTGTTGGTGAGTTGCTTGGCGATCAAGGGTTGCAAGAGTTGCTGCACGAGAACCCACAGCACGATCCACGCCGACCCAGAACCCGCCACCCCAAAAATGAGCCACCAGATCCAACGGCGGCGACGGGGTTTAGGGGGATTCGGTTGAGTCTCAGGAGTTTGGTCTGTCATCGGTCAAGCACCACATTCCAGACGGTTTAACACAAAACGGGCCCAAAACGGGTAAAACCGCTGCCGTTGAGCGCAATGCCACAACCTTAGTGGTGAATTCACGACGAGAGTTACACCCATTGGCCTGGGTTGACCGAAGCTTCCCCGCTGACAGGATTCCCCGTTGCCTCCCGTTATCGGTTTGGGCTGAGGAGGGCAGGATTAGGGGTGGATTTAATCGCTTGACCCGATTGGGGATCAAGACGGTAGAGGGGTTGAGCGGCGGGTTGAATGGTGATGGGAGATGTTGTGTCTCCGGCTTCGGTGGCGAAACCGACATCATCTAGGGCTTTTTGGGGCTGGAGTTCGTCGGCTTTGGGGAGCATTAACGTACCACTGCCGAGGGCAATTTTACCCAGTTCGGCTTTGGCGCGTTCTTCGGGGGTGAGGCCGCTGGTCATCACCTGCTGCATTTCAGCCATGGCCCATTTCAGGTGCGGCCCCGCATCGACGGGAACCCAATCGCCGCCGATCAGGTGTCGCCATTCAAAGTGGAGGTGGGGCCCGGTGGAGTTGCCGGTGCTGCCGACGAGGCCGATCACGTCGCCCTGTTCGACCCATTCACCCGCTTGGACGAACATTTCCGAGAGGTGGGCGTAGCGGGATTCTTGGGTTCCGTCTTCGTGGCGGAGGATGACCAGTTGACCGTAGCCGCCGGTGTATTCTGCGATCGCCACTTGCCCGTGATAACTGGCGAGCACGGGCGTACCTTGGGGCGCACCGATGTCTGTGCCGGTGTGCATCCGCCATTCCCCAAAGATGGGGTGCATCCGCCAGCCAAAGGTAGAACTAATGGAACTGGGAATGGCGAGGGGGAAGAGCAAGCCGCGATTGTTGTTGTTGGGATAGGCCGCCGGACGGCTCAGGGCTTTCTGACCCCGGTTGAGATAGGCCAGAGGCGTTTGGGGGACTTCGTGGATCGAATAGCTGCGGCCGGGTTTATTGTGGCGCTGGAGGGGGGCGGGGGGCTGCTGTTGAGCGAGGCGGGGGGCTTGTTGGAGCCGACCCGGTACGGCCATGGTGGGCGGCGGCGCGGGACGACGCACGGTGCGCTCTGGGGTCACGCCGCAACTGGCTTGACTGAGGCGACCGTTGCTAACTTGGGTTTGGCAGCCGTTGTTGCGATCGCTCACCACCACTTGGGGCCGAAGCTGCGGTCGGTTGGAGGGTTGGGCGGCGGTGGCGGGGGATTCAGCCCCGTAGGTGGTCACATCTACATAGGTTTGGGTGGCGCGTCCCGGTTGGTTGGCCACGGGGGGGCGATCGCGTAACGCCGCCGGGATCGAAGCGGGCTTGCGATCCGGCACAGATACCGTTGGCGCGGGTAATGGTTGAGGGGTTGCCGTGCGGGTGGGTTGGGGCGCAGGGGCGGGGGCGGCCACGGGCTGGGGTTTAGGCGCAGGCGCGGCCACCGGTTGGGGTCTGGGCGCGGGGGCAGCCACGGGTTGGGGCGCGGGCGCAGGGGTCTCCACTTTGGCCGGCTTCACCAATTCCGTTTGCACCGGTTGCAGCGCAGGGGGCGGGGTTTGGGCCACGGGAACCGGCGCAGCGACACCACCGAGATTATCCACAAAGGTATCGGTTTGGGACCAAGCCAACCCACCGCTGAGGAGGCTCAACCCTCCGATCCAGCTCACGCTACGCATCAGCAGGGCATTGCGAAGAAGTCCGTACAGTGGACGTGGGGTTTGGCGCATGATCTCTCCTTGTCGAGGGTGTCGTGAATGGATGGACTGACGTGTTGGGATACGATTTCGCATTTTACGCCATAGATTACGAATTATGACGGGCACGGTCGTCAGTTTAGAAGGATGCGGCTGAATTGTCGGGGCAGGGGGATCAGGCGAGCGGGTCAGGATAACCAATTTGCACGGCTCCCGGTGGACAATTTAACTCGGTGTGGGCTTGCCCTCCCTGTAAGCGTACCCGTAATTCTCCCGTGGGTGTAATGCCGATCACTTGACCGGGTGCTCCGGCTACGAATACAGATCGATGTTTGGTTTCTAAAAGTTCCCAATAGGCGGCGAGCACGTCCGGCATCGGTTGTGACTGACCCCAGTGGTTACCCTGTTGAATGCCGGCGATCGCGATCGCTGCTAACTCTTCCAAACTCGCTACCCTAGCATCCGGATCGGTGGCGAGGGCGATCCCCGTTGCCGGGACAGGGTTACACCAATTGAGACCGACCCCCACGACGGCGATCGCCCCCCTCGGATTCACCTCCGTTTTAATCCCCCCCAGCTTACGCCCGTGCAGCAGAAGATCATTGGGCCATTTCAACCACACCGGCACAGCGCGATCGCGCAACTGCCGCGCAATCCCCCCAGCACTCAAGAGCGTCACCAAGAGCGGCGGCAGGTCGTGAATTGCGATCGCCCAGGACAAATACAAGCCCCCCACCGGCGACTGCCACACCCGCCCCCATTGCCCCCGGCCAGCGGTTTGGGATTGAGCGATCGCGCCCCCAGGAACCCCCGCCGCCGCCAACTCCCACGCGATCCGATTCGTTGAATCCACCTGTTCCACCACCCGCAACCGAGGCAGTTCAGCCCCGCCCGCCAGCGTTAACCAAGCCGCCTCAAATTGGGCGCGATCGAACCAATCCACTAGGCAAAATCAATCTGAATCACCATATCGTTATAGTCAAAATCACCCCCACCCGAGAGATCCTCAAACCCAAAGATATTATTCCCCAGCATAATCAGGTGATCTTGACCATCAGGATTCGCCGCATTATAGACAAAGTAGGCTTGATTTTTGCGATCGATTTCATTATTCGGATTATCCGCCAGGAACTCATCAATCGTCGCCCCCGCCAGAATAAACGGCGCATAATACGCCCCCCCAAACCCTGTAGCACTACCGCCACTGGTGGAATTATTATTCACCGTTAAATCCAGACCCCCCACCCGATTTTCAATCGCAGCGCGGGCATAGCCAGCACTCCCCGGCGTTAACCCATTAATCGCCCCCGTCAGCGGGTTATCTACCCGATACAGACCAAACACATTGTTAAAAACTGCTTCCCGAAAGAGCGAAAATGTCGCCGTTAACCCGGATGCCCCCGTTAAATCAATCACCTCAACCCCCCCGTTGACACCGGGATCATTCCACAGCCACACCACACCGTTTTCAGAATCTGGATCAGCGTTACTGGTTTGACTAAGGGTAATGGTCAGGCCGCTGAGTTCAGACCTGCTTGATTTCAGTTGCCACTCTCCCGTCGTACCTGTGGAGGTCACTTGATCAAATAACGTTAAGCTGCTTGACCCTGATAACTCAACCCCAAACTTAAAGTTAACCTCCGTAACACTTTTTCCTAAAATTTCTAGAGCGTCTTCGACATCATCAATAATGCCTGAAGTTGCAGAAAAACTGTTCGGCAAGAATCCTGCGGGCAACAAAGAAAAGATATCAAGTTCTCCGTCAAAGCTGCTATTAGCAAGGGTTGTTCCATTTTTATCCGTCAAGACAAGCTTAAGGTCAACAATTTGTGAAGCAGGTGTTCCTTCAATTGTGATGGATAAATTTTCTCCACCTTTACCGCCAAAGATAAACCGCTGAGAAATGTCATCATAAAACAGGAAATCTGTGGGGTTTGTTCCCGTTTCTGTGAAGTTCTCGAAGGCAAAAATCGGGTTCAAGCTGGGTCTTGTGCCAACATAGGCTTCGAGTGCTCCGTCCCCATCCACATCACCTAACGCTGGGGCTGCTCTCGTAAACTTAGCTTCCGTGTTGATTTCATCAAAAGGATTACTGACTCCGAATTGCTCTGTAAAAATTGGCGTTAAATTGCTGCCTTCATTCCGGAAGTAACGGATAGTGCCATCTTCTGACCCAACGAAGGCATCAAATACTTCATCGCCATCAAAATCTGCAAAATAAGGAACGACCCGGTTATGATCTGTGCCTAGAATCGTGAAATTAATACCCTCGAATGGATCATGGGGATCTTCGGCAGTATCAATGTTTTTGCGAACAAAATTGGGGGCTTCTGGAGTGCCTTCGTTGACGTAGTAATCGATCGCATTGTAGTGACCGATGAAGAGATGTTCTGGAATTTTATCCCCGTCAATGTCTACAAATCGGGGCACAGCATAAGCTGAAACACCTACAACCTTTCCAAAGATTTCATTGGTTTTGTCTATACCATTACCATCAGCACCGACAACTCGTGTCGTTTTGCTAATGCTAAATTCAGATTCAAATGAGGGCGATGACTTCGTACCCTTATTTTCATAGAAGTAGAGGTTTCCGTAGGGTCCCCCCACTAATAGGTCTAGATCTCCATCACCATCTGCGTCGAAAAAGTCAACACTGGCTCCATAAATAATCTGAAACCCCGCACTCTCTTGACCTTTATCGGTAATCTCAAGCGCATTAAACGGGTTATCAGTACCAGTGCGTTCTGTAAAGGCCCCAGATCCGTCATTTTGAAAATAGAAAAGTGGCGGGTATACGTCTGAATTGTTGGGGTCGGATGCGCTGCCATGGCCAACGACAATATCCAAGTCCTTATCACCGTCTAAGTCAACAAAAGTGGGTACTCTGAGGACACCTTTGTCACTGACTGGGCTAAGGTTAGGTCTGGTTGAGATACTTCTGAATTGTTGAACCATGGCTTTTGGGGAGGTAGGGGGTTGGCAAGGGATGGGGGCAGGGGTTGAGCGAGCGGGTAGAAAAATTTATCTCGTTAGAGAATAACGAAGCAAGCTTAGTGCTAACTGAGCAAAGTATAACCTTGTGGGTGATGAGTGCAAGGGTTAGGGAGACGGACGATCGCCCGCTGTGAAAAGTTGCGATCGCTTCTTCTCCGTGGGGGGTGTGCCCATGGTGATAAGCGTACAAATTTCGTCAGTTTTGAAACCAAGGGCCATCGGCCGGATGACACCGGGCAGCACTTGAACATCATAAAGCTCTGTGATCACTCCTTCGAGTTGTATCCAATGATCTATATTGCCCGTTTTGAGGTTAATGATCATCAGGCCGCAGACGGCTTCTGCATTTTTTGCTGTGAGTTGGTCATCCAGGGCGAGGCCGGAAAAGGTGCGATCGCCCCGTGGTTTCGATGTTCCCACGATCGCCCAGTCCTTGTGAAAGGCCAAACCGCGCAAATATCCCGGACAAAACGCGATCGCTTCAAACCGCTGCCAAATCGGGTCAATATAACCAAACTCCCCCGTCCCAGAATTGAGCACCCAAAGGCGATCGTGATACAGGCGCGGTGAATGGGGCATCGAGAGCGTATCGAGCAGCACTTCATTGCGGCGAATATCAATCACACAGCCGTCTTGATGGCGTTTCTGTCGCCACCCCGCCGCCACATCCGACCGACTCACCGCCGTTGCATAGGCCGGTTGGCCCTTTTCAAAGGCCAAGCCGTTCAAATGACAGCGATCTTCTGGGGCCAACTTGGTGATAAACGGGGGCTGCCAGAGGGGGATGAAGCTGTAATGGTTGCTGATCGTCGCCAGGCAACTGTAGAGCGTATTCACAAATAAAACCCGCTGCGTCCGGGTCAAGCCAATGTCATGAATATCCACATCCCCCGTGGTATGAGCGACACGCGGCACATAGACCTTGTCGTAGCCGTTATGGGTTTCGCCGGCTTGGAGGCAATTGTCCAGTTGCCACACCTGAAACCGACAGCCGAGATAAATCCGCTCTGGGGTGGCATAGAGTCCCATCGGTCGATCAAACATCCGCTCGAAAATCGAGGGGGTCTGATCGGGTTTCATGCCCAGGAAAAAAATCCGGTTGGTTTGGTAGGTGGTGAAAGTGAGGCTGATCCGTTGTTCCGCCAGCCAATTGAGGGCATGGCGGGAACAACTGACCGCGAGGGGGGGATTCGGTTCGCTCATGAAGAGGGGGGTTAGTAGTAGCTGCCGGTTTTGCGATGGTGAACGGCGGTGATGCCGCTTTCGTTCAAGACTTTGCCGGTTTCAGCTACAGCATAGATCAACCAGTGATCGCTGCACTCCATGCGATTTTCGACGCGGCATTCTAAATAGGCCAACGCATCGGTGAGGATCGGGCAGCCATTGTCGGCGGGTTCGGTGCTGATCCCCTCGAAGCGGTCTTCGCCGGGGGCGTAGTTTTTCATGAAGTGTTTGCGCAGTTGTTTCCCCTCGGCCAGGATGTTGAGGACGAAGCGATCGCCCCCATAGGTAAAGTCTTCAATGGCGCGGTCTTTGGCCACAGAGATCGTTAAACCGGGAGGGCTAAAAGAAGCCTGGGACACCCAAGAGGCCAGCATCGCACTTTGCAATTCTTCCCGCTGCACCGTCACCACACAGAGCGAGCCAATAATCCGCCCCACGGCCTGCTCCAGGCGGGCGGACTGGGAGTCGGTAACGGAGCCTTTGGGTTGGCGTTGTTTCTGTTGACGTTTCAGGGCTTGGGCGAAATCTGTGCCCGCCTCTTCGCAGTATTTAATGATTTTGTCCGTGGGGGTGAACTTAACGCGGATCGGGTCAAACCCAAAGCGATAGCCGGCATCCCGGAATTTTTGTTCGAGCATATCGATCGCTTCCCCGCTCCAGCCGTAGGAACCAAAGACGGCCGCTAACTTACTTTGATCCGCCGTGGCGAGGACGATACCGAGGGCGGTTTGGACTTGGGTGGGGGCATGGCCGCCGAGGGTGGGCGACCCCATAATGAACCCAGCGGAGGTTTCAACGGCGGTTTTAATCGCTTCGGGGGTGGTGAATTCGCAGTTAATCGCTTCGACCGCAACCCCGGCTTTGGTGATGCCGCGAGCGATCGCCTGGGCCACGATCGCCGTATTGCCATAGGCCGACGCATAGATCAGCGCGACCCGGTTGGCCTTGGCTTTCTGGTCAGCGAGCCAGGTGTGATAGGACTGCTTCAACTCGCTGAGGCCGTAGCGAATCAGGGGGCCATGGCCGGGGGCGTAGAGGGGCGCGGGGTAGTCGGTTAATTTTTCGAGGGCGGCTTCTACTTGGGTGGCGTGGGGAGCCATCAAACAGTCGAAATAATAGCGCCGATCGTCGCTGTAGACTTGCCAGCCTTCATCAAGGATTTGATCACCGCAGACATGGGCCCCAAAAAGTTTATCGGTGTAGAGAATTTCGGTGGCGGGATCGTAGGTGCAGAGGTGGTCAGACCAGCGGGGGCTAGGGGTGGGGATGAATTGAAGGTGATGGCCTTGGCCGAGGTCAAAGGTTTCGTCGTTTTTGATCACGAGGCAGTTGATCGCGATTTCCGGCAGGATTTTCTGGAGGGAAATGGCGGCGGGGTTGGAGCAAATGACGGTAACGGCGGGGTTGATCGTGAGGATCTTTTCGAGGGTTTTGCCGCGATTGGGGTTGATGTGGCCGAGGACGATCGCATCTAAGGTTTTCAGATTGAGGCGGTCTTGGAGGGCGGCAAGAAAAATGTCGGTGAAGGATTCGCCGGGGGGGTCAATCAGGACGGTGCGATCGGCTTCGATCAGGTAACTATTCGCCGTTGTCCCTTTGCGCAGGGCGTATTCAATTTCAAATTTGAGGCGATCCCAGGTGCGCGATCGCAGCACACGGGTTTGGGCAGCAATGGGCAGGACTTGGACATCACGGGGTTTTACATCAACCATAACAAGTGGGGAGAGGGGGTGGAGGTCTAAACGAATGCGGTGATTTTAAATTTTTCTGTAATGGTTTCTAGTGTAGAGGACAGGCTGATCGACCTTGGGCGATCGCGGCGAGTTTTTTGATTGATTCTGCTGATGGGAGCAAGTTGCTGCGGCTATACTGGGCACAATCCTATTTCCCCACAGGGAGAGAAAATTTAAGCAGGCTATCATGAATGGGAGCAAACGCCAGGCTAAAATTGTCCCTTCCGTTGCGTAGATTGAGGCATAGTGATGTAGCCTGCTGTGAACTGGGGTGCAGAAACTAGAGATTATCCCGACACAGGGGCCATCAGGGTGTATCCACAACATAAGGAGTCATTGCAGACTCCAACCCGTCCTGCAATCTAATCATCATGTCAGGCTTTGAATATCCGAGTGTGGCAGAACAGGCACGCTATTCTGAGCACAATGCACTACCGTTCCCTTCCGTTCATGACGCTGCTTCCATCCATCCTGATCCGGTTGACCCAGAGGATATGATCCTGTCAAACTCCATGGAGATCCCACCGTCCACCTCACCCCTGATCACTGTGGGCATTCTCGCCCATCAGGCGGATCGGGTCTTGAGCACCGCTGATCCTCTGATCTCAGCCACCTGTTTGGCGATTGAAACGATTAATCGTCACGGCGGGGTCTTGGGGCGATCGCTCCAATATGACGTGCAACCTGTGGCCCTCGACACCGCCGCAGGGGCCCAGGATTTACAGGCTTGGGGGCAGCGCACCCCGACGATCGCCACGTTCTTTGGCACCGGCAGCCCGACGACAACCCCCAAAATTGAAGCCGCTCACCTCACGGCCCTTACCACCCTCAATCGCCTCCTGTGGCAACCCTTTTCCACCACCAGCCTGCGGCCGCATCCCCAGGTGTTTTACACCGGCAGTTGCCCCAATCAAACCGTGGCGATCGCCCTAGGGGGGTTGCAGGCTGAGGGGACGGTGCAACGGTGCTATCTGCTGGGGTCGGATTCGGTGCGATCGCGCCAACTCCGTACCCTGTGGAATGCCCAAAGTGACGAGTACGGCTTAAACATTGTGGGTGAACAGGAATTCGGCCCCGATCACCGTTGGGGGGATCTGCTCGAACAGATCCACACCAGCACCGCCCAGATTATTATTGACACCCGGACTCAGGATCACAGCCAACTGTTTCACGCCCTCGCGGCGGCGGGGTTGACCCCGGAGGACTTGCCGGTGCTGTCGTTAACCTTGCCCGTGGGCGATCGCCCCACAGCGGCCGGCCATCGCGTCGTCACTCACTACGATGCCACCGCCCCCACCCCCGAAAATCAAGCCCTCCTCGCCCAATGGGATGATCCCCACCTGATTAGCGATGCGGCGATCGCAGCCTATACCCAAGTCTTCCTCTGGAAACAGGCCGTTGAAACCGCGCAATCCTTCGACACCGCTGCGGTACGTCAAGCCGCCTATGGTCAGAGCTACATCGGCCCCCAGGGTTTAGTGCAACTCCACCCCAACCATCACCTCAGTTGGGGCGGTGCGATCGCCCGTTGTCACGCCAACGGCCATCTGCACCCCGGTTGGCAGTCACCCCACCCGATCCCCCCCCTGCCCTGGCAGTCACCCCCGTCCCCCACCAACGCCGCCATCCTCACCGATCAACTCAGCCAAAGCCGTCGCCGCCATCGTCAACTGCGCAACACGATCCGGGACTACGGCCTCGAACTGCGCACCCTCTTCAATGTCATGGAAGAAACCGTGATCACCACCGACCTAGACGGGTGTGTCTTGCGGATCTTGCCCACCCATGGCCCCCTACAGGTCAGCCCGGAGCAGATCGGGCAAGCGATCGCCCCCCTCTTTCCCGACACCCTCATCCCTGAGATCACCGCTGTCCTCCACAGCATCCAAACCGGAACCCTCAGCCCATCCCTCAACCCCCTCACCTACCACGAAGCCAACGGCCTGCGGTGGTTTTCCATTCAGTTCGCCCCCATCCCCGAACATCAACAGGTGATTTGGGTCATCCGCGACATCACCGAACAGAAACTCATGGAGCTTGAACGTCAAGCCTCCCTCGATGACCTGCGCCAACAGTTTGCCGATCGCACCAGAGCCTTAATCGCTGCCAACGATCAACTCGTGGATGAAATCGTCGAACGGCAACAGGCCGAAACCGCCCTCCAAGCTGTCCTCGATGCCGTACCGGGGATTGTGTCCTGGATCAGTGCAGATTTACGCTACCTGGGGGTGAATCGTCACCTGGCCGGAATGTTCGGGTTAGAACCCCGCGAATTCATCGGCCAAGACATCGGCTTCCTCAACGCCAGCGATGGTTTTATTGATGTGGTGCGCGGCTTTTTCGCCAGTGACTTCATGGAGGATTTTCAAGAAATTGAAGCCCTCGTGGAGGGCCGCCGTCGCACCTATTTGATCGTGATGCAGAAGTACGATCACGGTCGGGCCGCCTTTAGTGTAGGGATTGACATCACCGAACGGATCGAAGCGATCGACGATCTGGCCCGCTCTAAAGAACAACTCCAAGCCGTCCTCGAAGCCGTACCGGGGATCGTGTCCTGGATTAGCTCCGATCTCCATTACATGGGGGTGAATCGTCACTTGGCCAGCACCTTCAACCTCACCCCGGCGGATTTTGTCGGTCAACCGATTGGCTTTCTCCAGGCCAGCGATGATTTTAACGATTTTGTGCAGGAATTTTTCGGCAGTGAGTCCAATGATGATTTCCGGGAAGTGGAAGCGATCGTCGATGGGGAACCCCATAACTATCTGATTGCCGCCCAAAAATATGACAACGGCAAAGCGGCGTTCACCGTCGGGATCGACATCACCGATCGCCAACGGGCCCTGGATGACTTGGCTCGCTCGAAAGATCAACTCCAAGCTGTCCTCGAAGCCGTGCCGGGGATTGTGTCCTGGATTAGCTCGGATCTCCATTACATGGGGGTGAATCGCCAACTGGCCAGCACCTTTAACCTTGAACCCGATGCCTTTGTGGGTCAGGATATTGGCTTTTTGCAGGCCAGTGGGGATTTTAATCAGTTTGTGCGGGAGTTTTTTGCGAGTCCGGCCCAGGATGATTTTCGGGAAGTGGAAGCGATCGTCAAGGGGGAGACTCGGAATTACTTGATTGCGTCCCAAAAATATGATGATGGCAAAGCGGCGTTTGCGGTGGGAATTGATGTCACCGAGCGTCAACAGGCTCTCAATGCGCTGCAACAGGCGGAAGAAAAGTACCGCATGATCTTTGAGAATGCGGTGGAGGGGATTTTCCAAACCACTGCCGATGGTCGGTATCTCAGTGCTAACCCTGCTCTGGCGAGGATTTACGGCTTTGAGAGTCCGGATGAGTTGGTGCATCAACTGACGGATGTGGCGGCGCAGTTGTATGTTGCTCCGTCCCAACGTCAAGCCTTTATCGATGCGTTGGTGACAGAGGGGCATATTGTCGGTTTTGAAGCGCAAATTCGGCGGCAGGATGGGGCGATTCGCTGGATTTCTGAAAATGCGCGATCGGTCTATGACGATCAGGGCACGATTCTTTACTACGAGGGCACGGTAGAGGATATTACTGATCGCAAGCAGGCAGAGATGACGCTGCTGGAAATTAATGAAGAACTGGAAAGCCGGGTGCAACAACGTACGGCTGAACTGCAAAAGCTGAATATGCAGTTGATCATGGAGATTGGGCAGCGGGAAAGTATCGAGTCGGCGCTACGCACGTCGGAGGCGGAGTTGCGGGCGTTGTTTGCGGCGATGACGGATATTATTACGGTGTTTGATCAGCGGGGGCGGTATGTGAAGATTGTCAGCACCAATTCTGAGCCGCTCTATTCCCCGGCTGATGTGTTGACGGGGCGATCGATTGAGGATGTGTTGCCCCCGTCCCAGGCGGCTCTGTTTTTGGCGCATATTCAAGAGGCGTTAACCCAAAACGAGATTATCAATGTGGAATACAGCCTCACGATTAACCATGAGGAGGTATGGTTTGCGGCGACGATTTCACCACTGCCGGAACAGCGGGTGATGTGGGTGGCGCGGAATATTACGGAGCGGCGTAAGGTGTTGGATGCGCTCTCGAAGGCGGAGGCGAAGTATCGCAGTATTTTTGAGAATGCGGCGGAGGGGATTTTTCAGACGACGACGGATGGGCGCTATATCAGTGCGAATCCGGCGCTGGTGAAGATGTATGGCTATGAGTCGTTCCAGGAGATGGCGGCGCGGGTCTGGAATATTGATACGCAGGTGTATGTGGATGCGGGATTGCGATCGCAGTTCCGCGAAATTTTAGAGCGCGATGGGGTAATCACGGGGTTTAAGGCCCAGGTGAAGCGTAAGGATGGGACATTAATTTGGACTTCGGAAAATGCGCGGTTGGTCTGTGATCATCAAGGGGAGCCGCTGTATTACGAGGGGACGGTGGCGGATATTACCCAGCAGAAGGCCGCCGAAGATGCGCTTCAGTTGGAACAACAACGGTCGGAGAATTTGCTGTTGCGGATTTTGCCGAAGCCGATCGCTGAACGTCTGAAGCGCAATGAGGGGGCGATCGCCGATCGCTACGATCATGTTTCGATTCTGTTTGCGGATATTGTCGATTTTTCATCCCTTTCGGCCCAGATTTCCCCGACGGAAGTGGTGGATCTGCTCAACACCGTCTTTTCCCAATTTGACCAACTCGCCGCCTGGTACAAGCTCGAAAAGATCAAAACGATCGGGGATGCCTATATGGTGGCGGGGGGCATCACCGACACGACGGCGGATCATGCCGTAGCGATGGCGGATATGGCCCTGGATATGCAACTCGCGGTCACCCAATTCCGCTGGGCGAACGGTAAACCCTTCCGCCTCCGGATGGGAATTCACACCGGGCCGGTGGTGGCAGGGGTAATCGGGATTAATAAGTTTATCTATGACCTCTGGGGCGACACGGTAAATATTGCCTCCCGCATGGAAAGCCAAGGCATTGCCGACATGATCCAAGTCACGGAAGCGACCCATGGGTTAATTCAAGATCAATTCTTCCTCGAAAATCGCGGTGAAGTGCTGATTAAAGGTCGGGGCTTGATGAATACCTACTGGCTACGAGGACGGCGGGCCTAGGACGGTGTCAAGATGTAACTTCATAATCGGATCGTAATGTCTAACGCTTCATGGGACGGTGCGTTACGCTTCGCTAACAGCACTCTACTGTCATGGCATAGTTCTAACGGCTTGTGCTACTGCGATCAAAGCGTGTAAAGACTCTTAACGGGTCAATCGTCGGTAACCTCGTACAATTTTAGATAGAGTTGCAAGTTTCCGTAATGTCTGGTGTTCAACCCTCAGTTTTAAATCCCATCAGTTTCAACGAACAAACATCGTATTGATTCAATATATTGACCCATTACTAGGATAGTGATGCAACAGATTCTAGTGGTAGATGATTCGGCAACAATGCGCAAGATGGTGATGGCGGCGTTGCGTCAAATTCCCAATCTTAATTTTGGCGAGGCGAGTAATGGCCTAGAAGCGATTGAACAGTTAGCGATCGCACCGTTCGATTTGATGGTTTTAGATCTGAATATGCCGGATATGCATGGCTTAGAAGTGCTGAATTTTGTGTTGAATCATTTTGGCCATCATCAGCCGCCTGTGGTCATTCTCACCACCAAAGGTGATGAACAATCGAAACGGGATGCGATCGCCGCCGGAGCCGCGAGCTACATCACAAAGCCCTTTGAACCCCGCCAATTTGCCCAACAGATTCAACACATCCTTGCGTCCGCTTAACCTTAGATTTTTGTGCCCCAACCCGATCGCCATTTTTTTGATGATTTCTTTGAGGACTATCTTGCCGAATGTGATGAACATTTAGGTACGATTCGAGCGCAACTGTTGAGCTTAGAACCACAGATCGAGCAATCGAGCTTCACCGCTGCGAGTTTGCAACCCCTGTTCCGGGCGCTGCATTCCCTCAAAGGTTTATCGGGAATGGTGGGGGTGCAAGGGGCGGAAACCCTCGCCCATGCCCTCGAAAGTTATCTGCGTCATTTGCGCGATCCGGAGGTGACCTTGACGGCGGCGGGGTTTGAAGCGTTGATCCATGGGGTGACGGTGTTGGATACGGTGTTGCGGGCCTGTCAACGGCAAACGGAGATGCCCGATCTAGCGCCGGTGTTGGCGGAGATTGGGGCGGTGACGGCTCCGCTGCGATCGCCCCTGTCGCCCCTCTTGCCAACGGTGATCAGTGAGGCGGAGGAGCAGCAGATCCAAGCGGCCCAAGATCGGGGCGATCGCCTTTGGATCGTGATCTTTACCCCCAGTTCGGCCCTCGTTGAGGCGGGAATTACGGTGAATCGGGTGCGCGATCGCCTCAGTGACCCAGGCACCATTTTAGCCGTCACCCCCCAATCCAGCCCCACCCAAGGGGTCACCTTTCGGTTTATCGTTGCCCACCCCCAGGCAGACCCCCCGCCCCACTGGCAATTAGCGGGCGTGGAAGTACATCCCTACACCGCACCGGAGCCGCCGGATCGAGCCGCTGCGGTGCAGGAGATGACCGCAGCGCCGATCGAGACTGCATCCTCGGCGGCGATCGCCCCGACTCTGGTGCGGGTGGATCTGCACAAGTTAGATGAGGTGATGGAACAGGTGGCGGAGTTGGTGATGAGTCGCGTCCAGTTGTCGAGTCAGATTCAACAGTTGCGGGGTCAAGTTCCCACCGCCACCTGGCGACATCTAAATGGGATCAGCCGCACCCTTGAACAGCAATTGCGGGAGTTGCGGACGGGGGTGTTGCGGGTGCGCCTCGTGCCGTTGACGGATACCTTTAAGCGGTTGGAGTTTGCGGCGCGGGAGTTGGCGCGAACGATGGGGAAGGCGGTGCAGGTGGTGGTTGAGGGGGATGGCACGGAGTTGGATAAGGTGTTGGTGGATCGGATGATTGACCCGCTGATCCATCTAGTGCGCAATGCGGTGAGTCATGGGATTGAGCCGGTGGCGGT
Organism: Spirulina subsalsa CS-330; assembly: GCF_028330765.1. GTDB lineage: Bacteria > Cyanobacteriota > Cyanobacteriia > Cyanobacteriales > Spirulinaceae > Spirulina > Spirulina subsalsa_A. The sequence continues at coordinate 20,644 of NZ_JAQMTY010000031.1, forward strand.
GCGGCGCGATCGCGCCAAGCCCGATCGCGCCACCCTGACCCTGAGGGCCTCCACCGCCGGGGAACGGATTAGCCTTGAAATTGAAGAGGATGGCGGCGGCATTGATCCGGCGGTGATTGGGGCGCGATCGCAAGCCCTCCACCTCGCCCCGCCCTCACCCCTGACCACAGACAGCCTCGACCCGGATCTGCTCCTGTCGGTGCTCTGTACCCCCGGTTTTTCCACCCAAGATCAGCCGGATCTCACCAGTGGGCGCGGGGTGGGGATGGCGATCGTCCGCACGACGGTGCAGGAGTTGGGGGGGCATCTCAGTCTGCGCAGCACCCCAGGGCAGGGAACCTGTTTTCGGATTGACCTGCCCCTGACCTTGGCGATTACCGATGCGTTGATTGTGACGGTGGGCGATCGCTCCTTTGCCATTCCCCAAGCCACCCTCCGCGAACTGTTCCCCCTCGCCCCCCAAGACCGTCCCGCCCCCACCGCCCCCGCCCTCCTGCCCTACCGCGATGGCCTGTTACCCCTCGTCACGCTGCATCATCGCTTTCACCTGCCGCCGCCGCCCCCGGATCGCACCCTGGTGGTGATTGTCGTGGCGGTGGGGGCGCTCACCCTAGGGCTGTTGGTGGATCGGGTGGTGTCGCAATCTGAAATTGTGGTGCGCCCCCTTCAAGATCCCCTGGTGCAAGGGTCGGGAATTAGCGGGGCAACGGCCCTAGGCGACGGGACAATCATTTTGATTTTAGATGTCGCGTCGTTGATTCACCAAACCCTCCTCACCCCTTCAGATCGTGCGCCTGCACCGTGATCATCGTGTCCTCTGCCTACATTCTCTTTGAACTTGCCGAGACCACCTATGGGATTGCTGCCGCTGATGTGCAGCAAATGGAAATGATCGACCACATTACCCCCGTGCCCAATACGGCCCCGGATGTGGAGGGGGTGGTGATGTGGCGGGGTCAGGTGATTCCGGTGTTAAATCTGCGTCGCCGGTTTGGGCTAGAGTCCATGGCTGTGACCCTGCGGAGTCGCCTGGTGATTGTGATCCACGGAGCGCGTCGGGTGGGGGTGCTGGTGGATAGCTGCCGCGAATTCATCACCCTTGATCCGGAAAGCATTCATCCTCCGCCAGCGGCGATCGGCGATCGCATTCTGCCCTATCTCGATGGGGTTGCCCACCTCGATCAACGGCTTGTTTTTTTGCTCAATCCTGAAACCATCATCACCCACCACCATGGCTCGTCATCCGAAACAACCGAAATCTAACCCCCGCACCGGCCTCAAACCGAAACAACTCATGGCGGCGATCGCCCCACTGCTGACAACGTTGCACCGCCATGCCGCCGAACTTCAACAGAGCATCGAACCCCAGCAGCAGGCCGTCGCCGCCGGGGCGATCGCCCTCGACCAGATGGACAAAACACTCCAGACCACCACGGCAACCGTGGAATCGGTGGCGGTCTTCACCGAAGAGCTCGTGTCGGCGGGGAATGAGATGTCCGCCTCCCTCGAAGAAGTGTCCGACAGTAGCGATCGCCTCGCCACCGAAGTCCAGCAAACCGCCACCTCGATCCAAAACACCACCGCCTCGATCCACCAAGTGGCCAGCACCGCCACCGAAATGGCCACCACGGCCACCCAAACCACCACCTCCGTCACCCAAATCGCCGCCTCGGTGCAAAGCATCAGCCAGGACACCGAAACCCTCGCCACCTCCATTGATCAAATCGCCGCCTCCACCGAAGAGATGAGCCATTCGATCCAGAGCGTCACCACCACCGCCGATAATCTCAGCGAAGCCGCCGCCATCACCACCACCTCGATCAACGAAATGGCCGCCTCCATTGAAGAAGTATCCGCCACCTCCGAGCATTTAACCGGCAGTGTCGAAGGGGTGGTCAGTGCCATGAATGAGATGGATGCGTCGGTGCAGGGGGTGGCCGCCAATACCCAACACATCACGATCGCGGCTCAGGATGCCGCCATCAGTGCCGAAGAACTCGACCGCTCCCTGCGATCGGTGGCCGCCCTCACCGAGCAAGCCAGTACGACGACGCGCCGGGTCGCCCAAGAGGCCGAATTAGGGGGGCAGACGGTGGAGCAGACTATCCACGGCTTGGGACGGGTGCGGCGATCCATGGTGGAAACGGCAACGGTCATTGAGGATGTGGGGCAGCGGATGACGGAAATTGGCTCCATTGTCGATACGATTAACCTAATTGCGGAACGGACGAATCTGCTCTCGCTCAATGCTTCGATTGAGGCGGCCCGGGCGGGGGAGGCGGGGCGCGGCTTTGCGGTGGTGGCGACGGAAATTCGCAGTTTATCGGATCGGGCGGCCGAGGCGACGGCGGATATTAGCACGATTATTCAGGGGTTGCAGCGGGTGGTGACGGAAGCGGTGAGCACCTCCAAAGAGGGGGTACAGGTGGCTACCGAGAGTAGCCGCTTGGGGGAAAATGGTTTGATGGCGTTGCAAAAAATTCTGGGCGGCGTGGAGGAAACGACGGGCTTAGTCAAACAGATTACCCAAGCGACGGCGGAACAGTTGGTAGCGGGGCAACGGACGTTGGATGGCATTAATACGACGGCGGTGCAGGCGAATACGGTGTCTGAGGCGATGACGAACCAGGCAAGGACAACCCAACAAACCCTGCGAGATGCGGTGCAGATGCGGCAGTTGGCTCAGGAGGTGAATCGGGCGATGGAAGAACAGTCCCAAACGGCGCGGGGGGTGATGAAGTCGGCGCGGGGCACAGCGGAGTTGGCGAATCAGGTGCGGCAGGCGATGGCGGAGCAGCGGCAGGGGGCGATGCAGATTCAACAGGCGATCGCCACGGTGCGCACGGTGGCGATCGCGACGATGCGGGCTGTGACGGAACAGTCCACCGCCAGTCAGCAGGTGAGCCAGTCCGCCACCCGCCTCACCCATTTAATTCAACAGGTGACCCAAGCCATGGCCAACCAAAGCAGCGCCGCTGAGCAGATTACCCAAGCGGTGGAGACGATTCGCCTGCAATCGAACCAAGGGGCGAAGGCGATCGCCGAACAAACGCGCACGGTGCAGGAAATGAGTGCGGCGATCGTCAAGATCGCCCAGCAAATTCAACAGATTTCCCGTCACAACCAGGAGCAGGCCCAGGCCGGGCGATCGCTGCGCACCGCCCTCGACACGATCCAAACGGGCATGATCCAGAGACACCGCATCATCCAGGCCACCCACCAGACCACGGCAGACCTGCAAGGGCAACTCAATTCCTGCCAGGGTTGAGGCGGCCCGGCGGCCCCGATCGTTTGAGATAGCAATTCAGGACAAGACATGATTACGGTTTTAACCACAGACACAGCGCTCACGATTCAGGCCTGGGAGACCACGCTCCCCCATTGGACTGTTGGCCAGGGCTGCCCCCTGCCGGAGTTGATCCCCGATTGGGAGGTGCGTCACCTGGCCACGGACTTTCAACGGGTGCTGACGCTGGGCATAACCCTGGTGCTTAACCCTGTCGAGCATCCGTATTTGATTCCCTGTTTTGCTGCGTCTCCCGCCTCCCATCGGCTCCCCATGCCCCAACGGGTGACGATCGCGCCCCTCTACCACTGCCGCCAGATTGTCGGGACAATCATCACCCTGGTCACCGTTCCCACCCCGATGGAAATCCGAGGGGCGATCGCGCTACACCTCCCCGCTGCCTCGCCCCCCTGTTTACCCACCACCCTCGCCGCACATCTCCCCCAGATTGACTGGCAACAGCGTTCCGATGCCATCGCCCCACTGATCCACAGCGATCAAGCCGACCTCACCACGCAACTGGTGGACTTGATGCGCCGCGAACACCACAATCCGAATCTCCTCAATACCATTCTCCAGACGTTGGTGGCCAGTGAGGTAGACCCCTTACCGGCGCTGCTGGCGGGTTTGGAGGATACCGATCCAGCGGTGCGAATGTACAGTGTGCTGGCCCTGGGGGAACGGGGGGATGGGCGGGCGATCGCCCCTGTGATCGCCCGTTTAAAGGACGACGATGTCAATGTGTGCTACCACGCCATCGAAGCCCTCGGCCACCTTCAGGCCGTGGAGGCGATGCCGGCGCTGATGGCTCTGGCCACCGCCGATAACTTTTTCCTGGCCTTTCCGGCCCTCCAAACCCTGATCACCCTCTGTAAGTTAGCCGGTCACACCCCCTTCTCCCGCTCCAACTCGGTGGCAACCTCCCTGCACCAGCCCTTACTGTCCCTCTTGCATAAAACCCTCAATTGGCAAATCCGCCAAGAAGCCGTCGATCAGGTGGCCCTCCATCAAGACCCAGACCTACTGCCGGAATTGATTCACCTCCTCCGCCGTCACCACAACAACCCCAATCTTCTCAATAGCATCCTGCAAATTTTGACCCTGGGTCAGCTTGATCCGGTGCCGTTGCTGATTCCCTGTTTAAGCGATCGCGACCCCAATGTGCGCATCTACACGGCCTTGGCCCTGGGGGAACGGGGCGATCAACGGGCGGTTGATCCGCTCCTGGGCTGCTTGGATGATCCCGATCTCAATGTCCGCTACCACACCATTGAAGCCCTCGGCCAACTCGCCGATCCCCTCGCCGTGGATGCCCTCACTGACATTGCCGTCACCGAGGACTTTTTTCTCGCATTCCCCGCCCTCGAAGCCTTAAACCGCATTGGTGACCCCAGCGTTGCCCCCTATCTAACGCCCCTCCTCCAACTGCCGCTGCTGTTGGGGCCGGTGGTCAATGCCCTAGGGAATTTTGGCGATAGTTTGGTGATGCGGCCCTTGGTGCGCTGTCTAAATCGGGACGAAAGTTCCGCCGTGGAGGAGGTGGCGCTGGCCATTGAGAAAATCTATCACCGCTATCAAGCCCATTACAACGAGGGGGACTACATTATTGAATTGACCGTAACCACCCTGAATAATGTGGGGCGTGCCAATTTAATCGCGGCGGCCCAACGGGTGCAGGGGGAAACGTTAATGGCGGTGACGCGCCTCTTGGGGTGGTTGCCGGGGGAAGAGATTGACCGACTGTTGGTGACGCTGTTGCCCCGATCCCAGACTCGCACCCTGGTGGTGGAGGCAATTCGGCAGCGGGGTAAGGGTTTAGGGCCCTTGTTGGTGGAGCATCTCGAGACCTGGACTCTGGAAACTCGCTGTGTCGCGGTGACCCTGTTGGGGCAAATGGGCTATCAGCCCGCTGTGCCGGTGTTGTTGCCCTTGCTGATGGGGGAGACGGATTTGGTGATGGCGGTGACGATGACCCTGGCCCAGATTGGCGATCGCATCGCCTTCCATGCCCTCCTCGATCTCCTCGGCCATGAACATGGGGCGTTGCGCCTGGGGGCAATCACGGCGTTGAATTCCTTAGGCCATCCCAACCTAGCCACGGCCCTGTTACCCCGCTTTGCCGACCCGAATCCGGTGGTGCGCGAAGCGGTGGTCAAGATTGCTGGCTACTTTGCCTTTCCGGACTGTCAGCATGCTCTTTTAGGGGCCACCCAAGACCCGGATCTAACGGTTCGTCGTGCGGCGATCCTGCATCTGCCCTATTGTGAGGCGATTGCGGTGTTGCCGGCGTTGACCGCTGCGCTCCAGGATCACGCTCCCTCGATCCGGGCGGCGGCGGTCTGTGCCCTGGGGGAATTGGATGATCCCGCTATCCTGCCGCTGTTGATGACCGGACTTTGCGACTCTGACCCCCAGACGCGGTATCACGCGACCCAAGCGATCGGTAAACTCGCCCCCCTGTTGACGATGGCGGCGATCTCGACTCTGTGGGATCGGGTGCTGGCGGTGGTGCGCACGGATGCGCATTCCCAGGTTCAAGGGGGGGCAGTGGGGCTGCTGGGTATCTTTAACCCGGCTGAGGCGATTCCGGTGTTAACGGATTTGACGCTGCATCCGATGGACGATCTGGCCCGAGGGGCGATCGCTACCTTGGGACAATTGGCCGATCCGGGCGCGATCGCTCCGTTGCTGAGGGTGATCCACCGGGGCCCCCCTAGTCGCTGTTTGGCGGCGATCCATGCCCTACGCAGTCGGGGCGGCCCCGAAGCCACGGGGGTTTTGGATTGGTTGGTGACCACTACGTCGGATGCGGCCCTGATGCAGGCGGCGATGCAGTCTTTGGTCCAGATTGGCACACCCACGGCGATCGCCACTCTCCTAGACCTCACCGCCCAGCCCCGCCATCGAGAAGCCTGCTGCTCTGCCCTCACCCATGCCCACCCTGGCCGCGATCGCGCCGAATTTCAAGACTACATTGATGCGATCGCCCTCGGTCTGCACCATGCCCAAGCCAGCGTCCGTTTTACCACCATCGACATCTTGACCCGCCTCAAACATCCCCACGCCTCCCAACACCTGATCAACAGCCTCAAAAATCCGGACGAAGCATTGCGTCTTGCAGCGGTTCGAGCCTTAATCACCCTAGGACAGTTCCCGCTCCCGTCCGCCGGTTGTCACCTGTCTCAAGACCCTTCTCTGCCGATTCGTCAGACCGTGCAAACCCATCTCCGCCATTAACCCGATTGGCTCCATCCTTGTTTGACTCTCCCCCTCGTTTAACGGATACAACGTTCGTTATTTTGCGCGATCTGATTCGTCGTCAGATGGGAATCTATTTTGACCACAGCAAGCGGGACATTTTGGCCGATAAATTATTACCCCGCCTCGAACACTGTCGGGTGTGGTCTTTTCTCGACTATTACTATCACCTCAAATATGATGCCCATGCCCAGGCAGAATGGCAGATGCTCGCGGATGTGCTTTCGGTGCCGGAGACCTTTTTTTGGCGAGAGGCTGATGCTCTGCGGCTGCTGACGGATGTGATTGTGCCGCACCATTACCACTCTCATCCCGGCCGTTGCCTGTCACCCTTGCGGATTTGGAGTGCGGCCTGTGCCACGGGGGAGGAGCCGCTGAGTATTGCGATCGCCCTCGCCGAGGCCGGTTGGTTCGACAAACTCCCGATTCAGATCTACGGCACGGATATTTCAGCCCGGGCCATTCAGCAAGCCAAAGCCGGAATTTACCGCGATCGCGCCTTTCGTCAACTCCCCCTCACCCTCAAACACAAATATTTTCAGCCCGTCGCCCCTGGCTGGCGCATTGACGAGACCCTGCACCAGCGCATCCACTGGGACAAAGCCAACCTTTTAGATCAAGCCGCCATTCAGCCCTATGTCTGTGCCTCGGTGATTTTCTGTCGGAACCTGTTTATCTACTTTTCCTTGCCCACGATTCAAGCCGTGATCGATCAGTTCTACTGCGTCATGCCGTCCCCCGGTTATCTCTTCGTCAGTAGTTCAGAATCGTTGTTAAAAGTCAAGACCCCGTTTCGGCTCACCTCGATTCAGGATACGTTTGTCTATGTCAAACCCTAAGACCCCCTTGATCCGAGTTCTGATCGTCGATGATTCAGCCTACATCCGAAAATCATTGCGAAAAATGCTGTTGCGCAGTCCCTTCATTGACGTGGTGGGGATTGCCCACGATGGCACTGAAGCCCTAGAACTCGTGGAGCGGCTCCGGCCGGATGTGGTGACGTTGGATCTGAATATGCCCCTGATGGGGGGGTTGGAATTCTTGGCGGTGCAGATGGCCCGGCGGCCGCTGCCGGTGGTGGTGGTCAGCATCGCCAACACCGATAGTCAACAGGTGCTGGCGGCCCTGGAAGCGGGGGCGGTGGATTTTGTCCATAAGCCCACCGCCTTAGCCAATGCCACGATTTTGGAGATCGGCCAGGACATGATTGCGAAGGTGAAGGCAGCGGCCCAGGTGGTGTTTCCGAGGGCGATCGCTCCCCTTGCCCCTCTCCGTGTCCTCGAACCCCATCCCCGGCAGCCCCACAGCCCAGATATCATCGTCCTGGGCATTTCCACGGGCGGCCCCCAAGCTCTTAATGCTCTGATCCCCCAACTCCCCGCCAATTTTCCCGTTCCCATTGCGATCGTGCTGCATATGCCCGTGGGCTATACCTCCCTCTATGCCGCTCGCCTCAATCAACAGGCCGCCCTCACCGTCGTCGAAGCCACCGCCGGGATGCCCCTCACCCCCGGCACAGTCTACCTAGCCCCCGCCGGTAAACATCTCCGCTTCCAACGTCAAACCGATGGCACCGTGACCACCCAACTGACCTTACATCCCTTTGACCAACTCCATCGCCCGGCGGTGGATGTGCTGTTTCAGTCGGCGGCGGCGGTGTTTGGCGATCGCACGGTCGGCATTGTCATGACCGGCATGGGCAGCGACGGCAAACAGGGAGCCGCCTGGATTAAAGCCCAAGGGGGACGCATTTTCACCGAAGCCCCCGAAAGCTGCGTGATCTACGGTATGCCCCGCTCCGTGGTCGAAGCCGGCCTCAGTGACGGAGCCATCCCCCTCCCTGCCCTCGCCGCCCACCTCTGCCGCCTGGTTTGATCGTCAACCCCAAAGCCCAAGGATGCAGCGATCGCCATGATCTCACAAGGAAACCCGCCCATGGTGAAATGCCCCGCTCCCCAAGGGGAGCGGGGCAAGAGGGCTACACATCCCCGGTGGCCAGGAGTTGAATCAGGCGCGGTGTGCCCGGATCGAACCCGGCTACGTCCCAGGATTGGGGGTCGAGGGGATCGACCAGGGAGATCCGGTAGGGCGCGAGGGTGATGTAGACCGCTTTCGCGTCGGGGTTGACCGCTTGACGGTAGCGGGCGAGGGCTTGGCTGGGGTGTTGACGACCCGCCCAGCTTTCGCTGTCTGTCCAGAAACAGAAGACATCGGCGTGATAGCGGGTTTCGATCGCCCAGTCGTAGGCTACCGAGGCATCAGTGCCGCCGAAGTTTTGGCGACTGGCTTTCGCCATGGCATCGCTGAAGCTATCCCGCGCTGTGATCCCCAAATCGCGGAAGGTGGTGGCAAAGCCGCGAATCATGTAATGTTGTTCCGCTTTGGCCGTAGCCAGAGCCATCACGGTCGCAATTTCGCAGCAGGTTAAACCAATGGAGCCGACGGTATGGCAGGACATCGAGCCGGACACATCCACCGCATGGAGGAAGGTTTTCCCCGTGGGTTCGAGCACCTGGAACGACAGGGCCAAGGCGCGATCGAGGCTGTCGAGAACTTGGGGGATCGGTTCCCAGGTTTTTTGACTTTTGCCGAGTTTGCCGCCGGATTGGTAGGTTTTCAGGGCTTTGAGGATGTCGATGGGGTGGATGCGTCCCTGGCGGAGGTGGCGGCGATCGCACAATACTTTGCTAACCCGTTTCAGGTTGCCGTGTTTGCGATCGCCTCGCAGCACCCCCAACGCGGTCAATGATCCCAAGTTCCGCAACAATGCCCCAATCGGCATCTCCTCAAAGAGCAATTGCCACGCTTGCCGATCCATCTGGCCCACAGGGGCGGCCATTTCATGGGTGAGGCGACCTTGTTTAATCGCTTCAGGGGTGCGATCGGGGTGGCGTTTGAGCCATTCGTACCACCAGATTTGCGTGAGGGCTTTGGACGGCGGTTGACCGGGGAGATTTTCCCAGCCGTTCGTGACCCAAGCAAAGAGGCGATCGTGTTCTGGGGTGGGCGGTTTGACGTGGAACAGCCGCAGGGCATCCCGATGGGAAAACCCATGACGCTGTTGATATTTCAACAGTTGATAGGCCAAGGCGCTCACGTCGGGCCGCGATAACCACGCCGTCCCCATCTGCCGCACAATTTTCCCAAACCCCCGCAGAGATTTCGTATAGCTCAACCATTCATAAAAATGGCTGCCGGTACGCACCACCTGGGGAAAAATGCGCCCAAAGGCCTGTTTGGCGGCGGGGCTTTTCCCCATCGACAACAACACGAGGGCGAAGATCGGCGCACTGTTGTTGAGGGCGCGACCGTCGGAGGCGTAGAGAATTTCTTGGGCGGTGCGATCGGGATCGGTGGCGATCGCCCCTTGCAACACTCCCATAAAATCCCCCGTTAACTCATGCTTATCGGCGTAGTAGGTACTCTTCGCCGTGCCGATTAATAAACAACGGCGCAACACTTGCCAATCATCGGCCTGGAACATCCAGCCGCCGGAACGCCCTTGGATCATGGCACGACCGGGAATCGGTTGGGTTTGGGGTGTTTGACCTTGGGTAAAAAATTGATATGTCATCGGTGAACCTCCAGCCCGTGAGGGCGAATGAAAGAATATCCCCCCGGCTTGCGCCGACCCCCTTAAAAAGGGGGTTCAGGGCTTTGACTTGCGATCAGAAGAATCCCCCCGGCTTGCGCCGACCCCCTTAAAAAGGGGGTTTTGAACATTCCCCCCTTTTTAAGGGGGCAGGGGGGATCAACTGGCAGGGCTGGACTTGCACCAGCATCTTCCGCTTAACAGGCGATAACCCTCATTCGACGGCCCAACAGGCGAAAAAATGAACAAGGATGGGAGATGTTTTGACTACTTAAACTACCTGCCATTGGTGTAGCGACGCGGGAGTTGCACCCGCATCTCCGGCGATTAAGGGGGGTTCGTTCCAAAGCGATAACCCTCAATCTTCGGCCCCGGAGGGCAAAGGATGGTGCTCTACTGATTGAGCTAGCCGCCACAGGTGAGTGATATTGAACCAATTTGTTGCCCTCATCCCCAGCCCTGCTCCCGCAAGGAGAAGGGAGTCGGAAGCCCTCGCCCTCTGGGAGAGGGTTTGGGTGAGGGGCTTTCGGTGCGGTGGTGCTCCGTCTTGGCTCTGTATTTAAAGTAGGCGGGGGAACTGCCCCAAGGCGAATCGGGTTGGAATCGGGTGAATCCTTGGGGTAGGCTGGATTACAGACCTTGGGGATCGTTTCAACCCTGGGGATTCCCCACACTTTCACCGCACCCATGGCCCGACCCAACTATGGCCCCACGGCTCAGGCGCGATCGCTCCACCTCTTCACGCTGTTGCTGGACTATGGCAACGATGAGTTGGATCTTGAACTGGACAAGCTCGAACGGCTGCGGCCTCAGATTCAATTCCATTGGCAAACGGAGCAGCGGTATGTGGTGCGGACGAAACTGCGCCATTTGGAAACCCTGAGCCGCGCCAGTGCCACCCCCTTAAGCCGTGCCCAGATTCGAGAAGCCTTGAACCGCTGGGGGGATTTTTTAGAAATTTTGAGCGATCATCGGCCCCAGGTGAGCGGGTCGGAACTGTGGCATTTTTCGGTGAATTTGTGGCATGGACGGCGCGATCGCGCCGCTAACCTCCGGCGTTTTGTGCAGGAATGGGAAGACCGTCGGCCCGTGAAATCGAAACAGGTCGCCGGCAAACGCAGCGAGCCGCGAGCCGATGCCGATCACGCTGCCGATCTCGATCCAATGCGGGATCATGATCGGGAGGTGTGGCGATCGCGCTGCCGCACCAGCCTCGAAGCCCAAAACTATCACCGCCTCACCACCAACCCTCTCACCGCCCCGGATGGGATGCGGTTTGACCATCAGGATCTTTATGTGCCGTTGGCATTAGTGCCGCGACCGGTGCGCGATCGCCTTCAGGATGATGCCGAAGAAGACAGCGAAGACGAGGGAGCGATCGTCACCCTTGAGGAACTGCTCAACACCACAACGGGCCGCCAACGGTGGGCGATCGTCGGGGAAGCCGGAGCCGGCAAAACTACCACCCTCCAAAGCCTCGCCACCCAACTCCTCGACCGGGGCGCATATCCCATCTGGGTCACGTTAGCGGATCTTCAGGGTCAATCCCTCCCGGATTATCTGCTGCAAAACTGGCTCCAACAGGCCACCCAATCCCTACACATCCCCGCCCTGCTCCAGGCTGAATTATCCCAACTGCTGACCACGGGCAACGCTTGGCTGCTGCTGGATGGCGTGGATGAAATGGCGGGGGACAGTAGCCGAATGTTGGCGCAATTGGGGCGACAGTTGCGGGGGGTGTTGGGGGGTGTGTCGGTGGTGCTCACCTGTCGGCTCCATGGATGGGAGGGGGCGAAAAATGCCCTCGATGGGTTTACGGCCTATCGCTGTCGGCGGTTCAGTCTGGCCAGGGACGGAGAGCCGGATCAAGGGGGGCAATTTATCGATCGCTGGTTTGCCGCCCAACCCGAACGCGGGCAACAATTACAGACCCGCCTCCACGATCCCCAACACCACACCATCCGGGACGCGGTGGGCAATCCGTTGCGATTAGCGCTACTCTGTCGGGCGTGGTCGCTCAATGAGGGGCAATTTCCCCGCAGCCAAGCCCAACTTTACGCCCAATTTGTCACCGCCCTCTACAGTTGGCAACAAGACCGTTTCCCCACCACCCCCGCCCAACGTCATCGCCTCAATGGGGTCTTGGCAACCCTTGCGTTTAACGCTTTTGCTGATTCGTCCTTGGGCTATCATCTCCCCGATCCTGTGGTACAGCGGGCGTTTCGTGAGTCTCCCGACCTTTTGACCCTGGCGTTACAAGTGGGCTGGCTCTATCCGGTGGGGATTCGTGCGGCCACGGCTGATCCGGTGTATCGGTTTTATCATCCGTTATTTCAGGCGTATTTTGCGGCGCAGGTGATTCCGGGGGCGGCGTTTTGGCTCGATCCGGCGGCAGATTATCCGGCGTTGAATCCGCGCTGGTGGGAGGTGTTGCGGTTGTGGATGGGGCGGGAGGATGGGGCGAAGGTGGAGAAGGAGGGCGCGATCGCTGCCCTGCGATCGTTCGACGATGGCGGCGTGGGACTGTATCGCGATCGCGCCCAAGGACTCGCGGCGTTGCTGTTGGCGGAATTTCCCGACTCGGAACAGGCGGCGGATCTAATGGGGGTGATCCTAGACTGGCGGTTTGGCCCGACGTTTTCGGCGACAATGCCCCAGGGTCATTCTGTGCCGCGCTTAAACCTGGCCCGGCGAGTGGTGGTACAAACCGATCGCACCCTTGCGATCGCTCACCTGGTGGAATTCCTTGACACCCAAACCCACCCCTTTCCCCGCTGGCAAGCCGCTTACACCCTGGGCAAAAGTCTCGCGCCGGGCCATCCCGTCGCGGTGGCGACGTTGTGCGATCTGCTCCAAACGGCCCCCGATGCCTATCGCCGCTGGCAATTCAGCGACAGCCTCTGCCGAGTGCAGCCGGGGCATCCCGACGCGATCGCCACCCTCACCGACTTGCTTCAACCCGAACACCCGCCGAAAATTCGCTGCAAAGCCGCCTACAGTTTGGGTAAATTTATCCCCGGCCATCCCGACGTGATAGTGGCTGACGTGATAGTGGCTGACGCGATAGTGGCTAACGCGATAGTGGCTAACGCGATCGCCACCCTCGAAACCCTCCGCGATACCGTCCAAACCCCCGGCCTGCTCACCCAAATCCGCGACAACCTTCACCGCCTCCAGCACGGCGCACCCCCACCGATGCCGACAAAATCCCGCCCAAGCAAACCCGTCTCTGAACGTGCGATCGCCAGCATCACCGCCCGTCTCCACGCCGCCCCCAACCCCACCGAACAACGCCGCCACGCCATCCGCCTCGCCCGCTTCCAACCCGATCACCCGGACGCGATCGCCACCCTTCTCCACCTCCTGATCACCCCCGGCCATCCCGCCGCCCTCTACAAACGCCTCGCCAAGGACATTAAAACCGTCGCTCAAACCGAACACAATCCCCAAATCGTGGGGTCATTAAAGACTGCGATCGCCCAGCTTCCCCCCTCGGTGCAGCGTCACGAGTGCGATCGTATCCTTTGGTATTGCACCGATGCCCTGGCCTATCACGAATTTTTGCTGTTGTAGCGATCGCAATCCTGACACCAAAAAACGGGACAGGATAACCCTGCCCCGCTGCCCCATCAATCGTGGGATGGTTTAACCCGTTGGCACTGGATTACAGCCGTTCAGACACCTTCGTCAGCAGGGCATTAGACCGTTCCACAAACGCCTTCATGTTGTCCGCATCAAAAGGCTTTTGGGAAATCAACGCCAAGTCATAAATATGCTGGCACATTTGATTGACCAACGTTCCCGTTTGAGATTCACCCGACCCATCCACAATGCTACCTTGGGACAAATTGAGTAGATTTTGCACCATCGGATGTGCCGTATTAACGAGCAACGTGTGCATATCCGGGAATTCCATATCCTTCTGTTGCATCAAGGCTGTCATCTCTTGAATGCGGCGCAATTCTTCCGGCATGATCACCATCGCGGGGGGCGTGCCTTGGGGATTTTCGGACTTAATCGATTCAGCCCGAATCGTGATTTTGCTATTCTCCAACGCTTTTTCAAATAACTCCTTGATCACCTCACTTTTGGTTTTATTGGTGGTGGGGTCAACGATTTCCGACTCGTCTTTATTGAGCAGGCTTTGATCCAGTTCCGCATCCACCCGCGCAAATTTCACCTCGGAATATTCCCGCTCCAAGAAGGGAATAAAGTAATTTGTATCAATGAAGGAGTCCATATAGAGAACTTCCATGCCTTGATTTTTGTAGAGTTCCACATAGGGCGCTTGGGAACCGGCATCGGTGCAATAGAACACACGGTTTTCGTGCTTTTCTTTGTTGCGTTCGAGGTAGTCTTTGATCGTGGTGTAGCCGTCATTGGTGGGCGTATCTTGCCATTCGTCTTCCCCTTCGGTTTGGACTTCCACTTGGGGTGCGTCCTCTTGCTGGGTACTCTTGTAGATGATGATGTCGGCGACTTGCTCTTTGAATTTGTCGTCTTTAAGGGAGCCAAATTTAATGAATGTGCCCACATCTTGCCAGCATTTGACAAACTTAGCGCGGTCTTCGCGGAAGATTTGTTTGAGGCGATCGGCGATTTTCTTGGAGATGTAGTCGGCGATGCGGCGGACGGTGCGATCGCTCGTTAACGCACTCCGAGACACATTCAGCGGAATATCCGTGCTATCAATTACCCCGCGCAAGGGCCGCAAAAAGTCCGGGATAATGTCGTCGCAATTATCGCTGACAAACACCTGATTACAAAACAGCTTAATCTGCCCTTTATTCACATCCACATCGGGACGGATTTGGGGGAAATAGAGAATGCCATCGAGGACAAAGGGATAGTCTGTTTTGAGGTGAACCCAGAGTAAGGGATCGTCTTGGAAGGGGTGAAGATAACGATAGAATTCGAGATAGTCTTCGTCGTTTAAATCTTGGGGAGAAACCTTCCAGAGGGCTTTTTCTTGATTGAGCCGTTCTTCGCCCATCATGATCGGCACGGGCATGAAGTCGCAGTAGGTTTTAATTAACTGTTTAATGCGAGCTTCTTCGGCGTATTCGGTTTCCTCATCCATCAGGGTGAGGGTGACGGTGGTGCCGGGGGTGGTGCGGGTTCCTTCGGTGAGTTCAAAGGCGGGGGAACCGTCACAAGACCAGTGAATCGCTTGGGAATTGGGACGGTGGGAGAGGGTTTCAATCTCCACTTGTTTGGCGACCATGAAGCTGGAATAAAACCCTAAGCCAAAGTGGCCGATAATTTGCTGGTCGGGGTCTTTTTGATATTTTTGAATAAATTCTTCGGCGCTGGAAAAGGCGACTTGGTTAATATATTTTTTGATTTCATCGGGGGTCATGCCGATGCCGTTATCGGAGACGGAAAGGGTTTTCTTTTCGGTGTCGACGGTGATATCGATTTGCGGTGCGGGGAGTTCGCCATCGACTTCACCGGCATAGGATACCATCTTTAATTTGGCGATCGCATCCACACTGTTGGAAATTAACTCCCGCAAGAAAATTTCATGATCCGTGTAGAGGGATTTCTTGATGATGGGAAAAATATTCTCGGTATGGATCGTAATATTGCCTTGTTCGAGTACGGTTGCCATAGTTTCGTTCTGTCGCTAACGGGTTCTAGACTTGTATTGTGGATCGTCGCTGATCATTATCACGCAAGGATTTCCCCCCAATGGGGATGCGGATTACCCTACCTGACCGGGTGAAAGTCCTGCTGTGACGCAAAATCTAGAACACCCGATCGCACTTCAATACCCTCACGTTCTCGCTCCCTTTTCACCATGACTCAACCGAATTTTCTGCTCCTGGGTGCGCCCAAAGCCGGAACCACTGCCCTCTATGCCTATTTACAGCAGCATCCCCAGGTGTTCATGAGCGCGGTGAAAGAGCCGCATTTTTTCGCCTTCGAGGGCCATAGTTTGCAATTTAACGGGCCGCGGGATGAGCGCGGCTCCCTCACCACGGCATCGGTGCATGAGTGGGGAGAATATCAAGCACTGTTTGAGGGGGCGGGGGAGGCGATCGCACGGGGCGAGGCTTCGACGATGTATCTCTATTGGCCGGGCGTGCCGGAACGCATTCACCGCTACACCCCCGACGCGAAACTGGTGGCGATTTTGCGTAATCCTATCGATCGCGCCTTTTCCCATTTTCTCCATTTGCGGCGGGATGGGCGGGAGTGGTTGAGTGATTTCAACGCGGCGTTAGAGGCGGAGAGCGATCGCATCACCCAAAACTTTTCCCCCGCTTGGCATTATCACGCCGTCGGGCAATATGCCGAGCAACTTCAACGCTATTGGTCAATCTTTCCCCGTGAACAATTAAAAATCTATCTTTACGACGATTGGCGACAACATCCCCGGCAATTTCTTGCCAGTCTATTTGAATTTTTAGAGATTGATTCCAACTTTCAACCGAATATGTCGAAGCGCCACAACACCACCCAGCAGGTACAAAAAAATGTCAGTATTCATGACTTTTTAACCCAGGATAATCTGATTAAAAAAATGCTGCGCCCCCTGATTCCGGCCCGCATCCGTCAACCCCTCGCCGCCAAAGCCTACCGCGCCAACATCGAAGCCCCCCCCAAACTCACCCCCCACCTGCGCCGCCAACTGTTGCCCCGATTCCAAGCGGATATTCTCGCCACCCAAGACCTGATTCAGCGGGATCTATCCCACTGGTTAACCGTGGATTAACCCGGCATGGCTGCGCTGATTAGCTGCGATAGGATAGTTGCCCTAGCCTGCGTTTCATCCCCCTCTCAGTCAGGACAGCGAGCTAGAAGCTCGCACTACAGTGTGAACCTCTGGCTCACGTATTACCAGATCCAGACTCGCAACTTGGGTTATGTATAAGTAGTAGGCGATCGCAGTGAGGATATATCGATGTCGAATCAACCCAAAATGAATAAACAAGACTGGATTCAAAAATTAGGATTAATCGAACATATTGAAGGGGGATATTTTGCGGAAAGTCATCGATCCACCGACGAAATTCCGACCCCACGCGAAGGGACAAATCGAGCGATGCTGACCTCGATTTATTACCTGTTAACCGACGATCGCCCCTTGGATCATCTCCATCAAAATCAATCCGACATCATGCATTATTTCCATGCCGGTGATCCGATTCGCTATATTTTGGTGGATTTGGCGGGCAACCTTGAGCGGGTGACGTTGGGGTTAGATCTGGCGCGGGGGGAAGTGCCGCAGTTATTAGTGCCGGGGGGATATTGGAAGGCGGCGGTGTTGACGGCGGGGGACTATGGACTGCTGGGGGAAGCGGTGGCTCCGGGGTTTGATTATCGGGATATGCGGGTGGCGACGGCGGCGGAGATTCGGGCGCAGTTTCCGGAACTGTGGACGGAGTTGGCTCCGTATATCAAGGCGTGAGCGGTGTCCGATGAGCAGGGGAGGGGAATCCGATCGCGCCCCTGCATCGGTCAATGGACAGATTGAGTACAATCGACTCAATCAAGCATTGATCGATATTGTGAATCATTAGGTGTGTTGAGTATGCGCGTGGGTAGTTGGTACATCGGAGAGAATCGCTGCGAGTTTCGGGTGTGGGCTCCTGGCCGTGAGGCGGTGGCGGTGCATCTAGTGGCTCCGGACGATCGCATCATTCCCCTCGCGCCGGAATCGGGAGGCTATTGGAGTGCGATCGCAACCGATACCCCGCCCGGCAGCCGCTATCTCTATCAACTCGATGGCGACCTCGAACGCCCCGACCCCGCCTCCCATGCCCAACCGGAGGGCGTTCACGGCCCGTCAATGGTGGTGGATCACGGTGCGATCGCTTGGTCGGATCACGACTGGCGCAATCATGCCTTAGATCACTACATCATCTATGAACTCCATGTGGGCACATTCACCCCAGCAGGCACGTTTGACGCGATTATCCCGCGCCTTGAAGATCTCAAAGACTTGGGGGTGAATGCGATCGAACTGATGCCCGTTGCCCCCTTTCCGGGGACGCGCAATTGGGGCTATGACGGGGTTTATCTCTATGGCGTGCAGGACTCCTACGGCGGCCCAGAGGGATTAAAACGCCTTGTCAACGCCTGCCACACAGCGGGCATTGCCGTCATCCTCGATGTGGTCTATAACCACTTTGGCCCCGAAGGGAATTACCTCTGGCCCTACGGCCCCTATTTCACCAACCAATACCGCACCCCCTGGGGCGACGCGATCAACTACGACCAAGCCGACAGCAATGAAGTCCGCAACTTCTTCATTGAAAATACGCGCTACTGGCTCGACACCTACCACATCGACGCGCTACGCCTTGATGCCGTCCATGCGATTTATGACTTTAGTGCCCGCCCCTTTTTGCAGGAATTGGGGGCGGCGGTGGCTGACCTGAGCGCGGCGAGTTATCCCCGCTATTTGATCGCCGAAAGTGATCTCAATGATGTGCGGGTGCTGCAAGACCGCGACACCGGCGGGTTTGGTCACGATAGTCAATGGTGCGATGATTTTCACCACGCCGTCCATACCCTGATCACGGGGGAACAGTCGGGCTATTACTGCGACTTTGGCACGGTGGAGCAATTGGCCACCAGCTACCGCCAAGGCTACATCTACACAGGCCAATATGCGCCCCACCGTCGCCGCAACCACGGCAATGATCCCCAGGGCTGTCAGGGCAAAAACTTTGTGGTTTGTGTGCAAAATCATGACCAGATTGGCAATCGGTTACTGGGCGATCGCCTTTCCCAACTGACGGACTTTGAAGGGTTGAAACTGGCGGCGGGCCTGCTCTTCCTCTCGCCCTTTGTGCCGATGCTCTTCATGGGCGAAGAATACGGCGAAACCCGCCCCTTTCAATATTTCGTCAACCACAGCGATCCAGGGTTGATCGACGGAGTGCGACAGGGACGCGCCGAAGAATTTAAAGCCTTTGGCTGGCCCGAAGACAAAATCCCCGACCCCCAAGGGGAAACCGTGTTTCACGAATCCGTCCTCAGTTGGGATTGGGCCGGTCAGGGTGGCGTGTTGCGTCAGTTTTATCAAACCCTAATTCAACTCCGTCGCCAACTGAAGCCCCTCCATCACCTGGATTTAACGCAAATTCAAGCCACCCCCAACCCGGAACATCCAAGCTTATTGGTGGAGCGACAGGAGCAAGGCGAGCGGGTCTGGTTTGGGTTTAATTTTAGCGATCGCTCCCTGCCCATCACTGCCCCGCCGGGATCGTGGAGTCTGCAACTCGATTCTGCGATCGCCCAATGGCACGGCCCCGGCAGCGATGCCCCCGATCAATGTGTTGGGGGGGATGCGGTGGCGATCGCACCCCGCGCCGTTGTGTTATACCACAGTCAATCCTAGCTCTCACCCTTAACCCGTATCATTGCCGCTTTAGGACTCGTTTAACTCCCATGATGCACTTGCCCCTCGCCACGTACCGGCTCCAATTCAACCCCCAATTCACCTTCAAACACGCGAAAGCGATCGTCCCCTACCTCGCGGAACTCGGCGTGTCCTACCTCTACGCCTCCCCCATTTTCAAAGCCCGCTCCGGCAGCACCCACGGCTACGATGTGGCCGACCCCACCCAGTTAAATCCCGAACTCGGCGGCGCAGATCACTTTGAAGATCTCACCGCCAAACTCCAAGAGCATCAGATCAAATGGCTGCAAGATATTGTGCCGAATCACATGGCCTTTGATAGTCAAAATCAAATGCTGATGGATGTCTTAGAAAACGGCAGCGATTCCCAATACAAAAACTACTTTGATATTCAATGGGATCACCCTTATGAAGGCATTCGCGGCAAGGTCTTAGCCCCCTTTTTAGGAAAATTTTACGGTGACTGCCTCGAAAGTGGTGAACTCCAACTGCAATACGATGAGCAGGGGTTTAGTGTTAATTACTACGATCTAAAATTTCCGATTCGGATTGAATCCTACACCGCTGTTTTAGCCTATAACCTGGGGCAACTGCGCCAAACCCTGGGGCGTAAACACCCGGATTTTGTGAAATTTCTCGGCGTGCTCTACGGGTTGAAATATATTCCGTCCGGGGAAGAAGGCAGCGAACGCTACGACCAGATTGCATTCATTAAAAGTATGCTCTGGGAATTGTGGAATGATAACACCGATATTCACACGTTTATTGAGACGAATATTCAGCTTTTTAATGGTCAAGTCGGAATTCCAGAAAGTTTTAATCGCCTGGAAGAATTACTCTCAGAGCAGTTTTTTCGCCTCGCCTTTTGGAAGGTGGGGAATGAAGAATTAAACTATCGCCGCTTTTTTACGGTGAATGATTTAATTTCCCTCCGCATTGAAGATCCGGATGTGTTCAAAAGTACCCACCAACTCATTTTCGATCTGATTGAAGCGGGTAAAATTCACGGGCTGCGCATTGATCACATTGATGGTTTATTCGATCCCTCCACGTATTTATTCCGACTGCGCGATCGCGCTAACCATACCTATCTCACTATCGAAAAAATCCTCGAAACCCACGAAGAACTGCCGTTAAATTGGCCGATCCAAGGGACAACGGGCTATGATTTCCTCAATTTAGTCAATGGGATATTCTGTCAACAGGAAAATGAGCAGACCCTCACCGACATTTATCACCGCTTCATTGGTGCATCGATTGACTGCGATCGCCTCATCGATGAGAAAAAACGCCTGATCATTAGTAAGCACTTGGCCGGGGATATTGATAACCTGGCACACTTCCTCAAACAGATTTCGATCCGCTACCGCTACGCCAGCGATTTCACCCTCTACGGCTTAAAATCCGCTCTCGTCGAGGTGATGGCCCTGTTTCCCGTGTACCGTACCTATATTAATAACGACGATATTAGTTCGAGCGATCGCAACCACATCACCCAAGTCATTCAACAAGCAAAAGAAAATATTCCGGTCTTTTTAAATGAACTCAGCTTCATTGAAAAATTCCTCTTGTTGGATTTTGATGACTACCTCAGTGGTGAGGAACAGCAGCAATGGTTACTGTTTGTGATGCGCCTTCAGCAGTTCACGGGGCCGCTGATGGCGAAGGGCATTGAAGATACGGTGCTCTATATTTATAACCGTTTAGTGTCCCTCAATGAGGTGGGATCAAATCCCCTGTATTTTGGTGTTTCGTTGGATGAATTTCACCAGAAAAATCATCTCAAATGCGCCAACTGGCCCCACACGATGAACGCCACCGCCACCCACGACACAAAACGAGGTGAAGATGTGCGATCGCGCATTAATGTCCTGTCGGAAATTCCTGATCAATGGGATGCCCAATTACGCAAATGGCAGGCATTAAACGCAGCGCAAAAACACTGTCTGCCGGAAACGGGTCTTGATGTGCCCGACACCAATGATGAATATTTTCTCTATCAGACTTTGATCGGCACATTTCCCTTCACCGATACTGACCATGATGATTTTGTCGAGCGGATTAAAGAATACACCGTCAAAGCGATTCGAGAAGCGAAAGTCTATACCGCTTGGCTCAAGCCGGATACCGGGTATGAGGATGGCTTTACTCAGTTTGCAGAGCGCATTTTAAAACCAAGTCCAAAGAATGAATTTTTAACTGAATTTCGTGTCTTTCAACGCAAGATTCAACATTACGGTGTCTTTAATTCACTCTCGCAGGTGTTGCTAAAAATGACGGCTCCGGGTGTGCCGGATATTTATCAGGGGACGGAATTATGGGATCTGAGTTTGGTTGATCCCGATAATCGTCGCCCGGTGGATTATAAACTGCGCACGAAGTATCTGCGGGCGATTAAAAAAGCCTGGGATAAAGATCCCCTTGATTTACTGAAAACCTTGCTCGAAAAACCGGAGGATGGGCGCGTTAAGCTCTTTTTGATTTATCAACTCTTGCAGGCACGTCATCAATTTATGGAGGTGTTTCAGCGGGGTGATTATCAAAAATTAACGGTGATTGGTAGTCTTCAGGATCATGTGGTGGCGTTTACGCGGACGTGGGGAAGCCATACAGCGATCGCGATCGCGCCGCGTTTTTTCACCTCCATTGTTAGCGACACAGAATTACCCCTCGGTGAGCAGGTGTGGCACGAAACCCGCCTGTCCCTCCCCCCCGGTTCCCCCTCCCACTGGTGCGACCTGATCAGCGGTCAAACCCTCAACAGTCAGGATGCGCTGTTTTTGCGGGATACTTTGGCGCATTTTCCCGTTGCTCTGTTGGTGAATTCTGTGGATGATGTGAATTCAGAAACCGAGGTGGTGAGTAGCCGCCACGGTCAACCGTCTTCATAATTCCAGCACTCTCGCCATCTATAGCGATCCTAAATCAATCGAAGATCTTATCTCCTCATCAACAAGGGGCTTAAGCCCCTTGCCTGTTCATGAATCAAATAGGATCGCGATAGAGCCGTGATCAGCACAATTAAACTGCTTTTCACGGCTCAATGCATGGGTAGATTATGGCTGAATTTGCGCTCTTGTCCAGTTCCGCACGGCCCGCCGTAACGCCCGCCGACCTTGCATCCGGTGAGTTTCGATCAGTTGGGGTAATTCACGAATCTTTAATTGCGGAAATGTCGG
This sequence comes from Spirulina subsalsa CS-330, assembly GCF_028330765.1. Classification (GTDB taxonomy): domain Bacteria; phylum Cyanobacteriota; class Cyanobacteriia; order Cyanobacteriales; family Spirulinaceae; genus Spirulina; species Spirulina subsalsa_A. The sequence continues at coordinate 43,332 of NZ_JAQMTY010000031.1, forward strand.
GCTAGTGTCTACGTCTTGATATTGCCCATTTTGTAATGTATAAATGCGCAATTCTCCCGCTTCATAACACCAAATTTCCGGCACATTTAAGCGGGCATAAATTGGAAACCGAGCTAAGGATTTACTGGTGAGGTCAATTTCAAGGGCAAGATCGGGTGGTGGATCTTGGCTGAGATCAAAATTTAGTTTCCCCCGGATGAGGTGTTCATTTTGAAAATAAAAACAATTATCAGCCTCAACTCCAGCCTGTTTTAATGGTTTACGCCAAGTTGTTGAGCCGTAACACTCGTAATCTAAATCGAGTTCGTCGGCGATGTCTTTGATCGTGTCCGCGATCGCATCTCGATAATATTCATGTTCTGGTAATGGGGTCATAATCTCTACGGTCCCGGCATCATAGGCAATCCGACTATTGCGCTGATCGCCAAGACAGGTTAACAAGGTTTCAAACTGTTGCCACGTCAGATGGTGCAACAGGACGCGATCGGCCCGGTGTTGGGTTAGCAGCATGGTGATTCATCACTCTATCGCTCAATTTTAACCGATGGCACGGGGGCCGTTTGGGCGCGATCGCTGTAACCTTGAGCGATCTAGAGCCTGTGGATTGCCGTCCCTGGCCTGCGCTCAGGCTTGCTCTTGTGGCGATCGCTTAAGATTGGAAGAGGTTGCCCCCTGAATTGTTGCGATCGCTGTGCCGGGTGTGGTGCGCAAAATCATGCAGACGATGAGGGTTCGGCGTACACTGTTGCTTTGACCGCATTTTTTTGAAATCTCCCATGCAATCGCCACTGACACCGGGAATTCTGTTAAACCAGCGTTACTTAATTGTGCAAACCCTTGGCCAAGGCGGCTTTGGGCGAACCTATCTCGCTGAAGATCGGGGCCGCTTTAATGAGCGTTGCGCGATTAAGGAACTGATGCCGTCCCAGAGTTCGGACTATGTGCTGGCGAAGTCGCGGGAACTGTTCCAACGGGAAGCGGCGACGCTGTACCAGATTAAGCACCCCCAAATTCCGCAGTTTCAGGCGACCTTTGAGGAGGCGGGGCGGCTGTTTTTGGTGCAGGACTATGTTGAGGGGCAGACGTTGCAGGATGTGCTTGATGTGCGACGGCTGAACGGGCAGCAGTGCGGCGAGGCGGAGGTGCGGCAGTGGTTAGAGCCGCTGTTGCCGGTGTTGGGCTATCTCCATCAGCAGGGGATTATTCATCGGGATGTGTCGCCGGGGAATATTATTTTGCGATCGCCCGATCAAGTGCCGATTTTGATTGATTTTGGCGTGGTGAAGGAATTGGCCACCCGAATTCAATCCCCCGATTTACAAGCGGCGACGACGGTGGGCAAGGTGGGCTATGCACCCCGCGAACAGATGCAAACGGGCCAGGCCTATCCCAGTAGTGACCTCTATAGTTTGGCGGTGACGGCGATCGTGCTGTTGACAGGGAAAGACCCCCAAGCCTTGTTTGATCAAGGGAATTTTGTCTGGCAATGGCGCAATTATGCCCAGGTGAGTGCTGGGTTTGCGGCGGTGTTGGATCGGATGTTGAGCGATCGCCCCAATCAACGCTATCCCTCGGCTCTGGCGGTACAGCAAGCCCTCCAGGGTTTGGGTACGCCTCCCGTTGCGCCCCCTGCACCGATCTCGCCGCCCCAGCCTCAACCTCCCCAAACGCCGCCCCCCCAAACACCGCCGCCGCCTCGCTCCCAAGATCTTTCGCAGATGGGCACGATGGTGGTTGGGGGGCGATCGCCTGACCCCACCACGGTCGGCGCACCGACCTCACCCCCCACAGCCACCGGCCCTCAAGTTCGGACACCGCGCCAAGGGTCAACGATCCCCGCCCCCTTAGCCCTGTTGGGGTTGACGTTGGTGATTAGTCTGGCTGCGGGTTTGGGGACATGGGGCTTAATCACTCTGCTGCTCAATCGCTCCCCGGATACGGGCGTGATCGACGAACCCCAGGACTTCCCCACGCCCACCCCGACCCCCACCACAGACATCCCCGATACGCCCCCCAGCCCCACCCCGTCCCCCTCACCGACCCCCACCCCGTCCCCCACGGTGACGGAAGAAACCCTCGTCCTCCGCCCCGGCCGTAACTTGACCCGACGGGGACAACTCACCACCGATAGCTCGGCAGAATACAGTTTTGATGCTCAGGCGGGCCAGAGTTTAGAGACGCGCTTGGAGAGTGATGGGGTGGTGCTGACGGTGTTGACGGCCCAGGGGCAGCCGGTGGGTAGTGGGAGCGATCGCGTCCGCAGTTGGCAAGGAACCCTACCCAGCGATGGCCGCTACACGATCACCCTGAACCCCTTACCCGGATTCGCCGCTGATCAATACAAATACCGCCTTGATGTCATGGTACAAGGCGCTCCGGAACCCTCTCCCATCCCCACGGCTCCCCCCATTCCGACCCCAACCCCCACACCCACACCCACGCCAACCCCCACGCCCACGCCCAACCCAACCCCAACACCCACGCCCACCCCCAACCCTGAGCCGGTAGAGATTAACCCCGAACCCGAAGAAACCTCCTTAGAACTGCGGGGACGCACCACCCCCCAAGCCTTTAAGCAGTATCGAGTGGCGGTGGAATCGGGGCGCGTGCTGACGGTGGCCGTCACCGATGGCTTGGTGGAATTACGGCTGCGCGATCCCAGTGGTGCGGTGCTCGAATCGGCGCGGGGAACCTTATCCTGGCAGGGCAAGATCCGCCAAGGAGGGACTTATCAAATTGATGTGCTCACCCGCGAGCCGACCCAATTTGCCCTGCGCTTGAATGTGGATTGATCGATGGAGCGATCGCACGCGGAAGGGACTGCGATCGCTCGCTCCATGGCTAATCGTCACAAATATTGTTGGCCAGACCCCATTTTTTGCTGAATACTGGAGCAGTGATCAACGTATTGGGAATCTTGATAGCAAATTGCGAAACGATGAGAACGCCACCGCCCCCTTTTTAAGGGGGATTGAGGGGGATCTTTGTACCTTGTGTTGAGGGAAACCGCTATAAAATTACCTGGCAGCAAGGATTTCTCGCAGCCTGGGTTGTGCTCAACGGTTGGCATTGCGACCGACGATCAATCATTACCGAAACTACTCAGGACTGTTAATTATGGCAACGCTTCAAGATCAGATTGATCTCAGTTTAGAACGGGAAGGCTTGCCGAATATTTGCGGATCTGAAGCTGCGATCGCTCGCATTACCAACCACGATCAGTCCATCTTTTTAAACCGCACAAATCTCAACCTAGACACCTTCAAATCCAGTTTTGCCTGTGCCCTCCACATGCACCAACCCACCATCCCAGCGGGACAGAATGGCGGCTTGATTTGTAATCTCCAAAATATGCTTGAAAATCCCCACGATGGCGATAATCACAACGCCACAGTCTTCGCCCATTGCTACAGCCGCATGGGGGACTTCATCCCGGATTTAATCGCCCAAGGCTGCAATCCTCGGATCATGTTGGACTATTCCGGAAATCTGCTCTGGGGCTTGATTCAAATGGGTCGCCAGGACATTATTGATAATCTCAAAAAAATCACCCTCGATGATCGGTATTGGCCCCATGTGGAATGGTTGGGAACCCTTTGGAGTCACGGGGTTGTACCGTCTACTCCGATTCCGGATGTGAAGCTGCAAATTCAGGCCTGGCAACAGTATTTTGCGGCCATTTTTGGCCCGGAAGCCCTAGCGCGGGTGAAAGGATTTTCACCGCCGGAAATGCATTTACCGAACCATCCTGACACGTTATTTGAATATATTAAAGCCCTCAAAGATTGCGGCTATCGTTGGCTCATGGTGCAAGAACATTCTGTCGAACGGCTCGATGGTGCGGGGCTGATTCATGATGATAAATATTTACCCAATCGTTTGGTGGCGACGAATTCCCACGGCGAAACGATCAGCATCACGGCACTGATTAAAACCCAAGGATCGGATACAAAATTAGTGGCGCAAATGCAGCCCTACCATGAAGCGAAAACGCGGGGTCGTCAACCCCTCGGCGGCCAATCCGTCCCCTGTTGCGGGACGCAGATCGCCGATGGGGAGAATGGCGGGGTGATGATGAATGAGTTTCCGGGGGGATTTTTCCCGGCGTGGCAGGCGATTCAGCAGGATAGCAGCACGGTGGGGATTAACGGGACGGAATATCTAGAACTCTTGGCGGCGGCGGGGGTGACGGCGGCGGATTATCCGGTGTGTCAGGCGGTGCAACAGCATAAGATTTGGGCACGGGTGGATCGGGACTGCCCAACTCCGGAGGCGGTGGCGGGGGCGATCGCATCTCTCAACGCAGAAGATCATCAATTCCACATGGAGGGCGCATCTTGGACGAGCGATCTTAGTTGGGTGAAGGGTTATGAGAATGTTTTAGAGCCGATGAATCGCCTCAGTGCCCAGTTTCACGCCAAGTTTGACGCAGCGATCGCAGCCGATCCAACCGTAACCCAGAGCCGGGACTATACCGAGGCGCTGCTCTATGTGATGTTGGTGGAAACCAGTTGTTTCCGCTATTGGGGACAGGGGACTTGGACGGACTATGCGCGGGAACTCTATCGCCGGGGAGAAGCGTTGGTGCAGTAGTTCGGCGGGTCGTTATCTTAAAATGTGCAAAGAAGACTCCCACTATAAAGCGAGTCCGAGTAGAGTTACCGAAGGTAACGGCGGACGTGCCTTTTAGTGGCGAGATGAATTTGCACCAACAAACAAATCGAGCGACAGCGAGTCCTTTAAT
>NZ_JAQMTY010000032.1 GCF_028330765.1 Spirulina subsalsa CS-330
CACTTGGGTGCGTTGGCTTCTCGATTTTAACACAAAACTGAATTCAGTCGTCTCCCGTTGGTCGGTTTATTGGTTGGCAAAAATTCATCTCACCGCTAACCTAACGGTGTAGCGGGAGTCCTCTTTTTGCATTTAAGATAGAGACATAAAACGGGGACTCTCGGCGGGGTGCTGGCGGATGTGGGGCTTGTGGATGTGCCCAACGGCAAACGCTATGCGATCGCCGTAATTGCCAAACGCCCCCGCCATGATCCCCAAGCCCAAACCCTCATTCAAACCCTCTCTCGCCTGACCTATCAACATTTCAGCACAAAGTAGCGTTGAACGGTTGAAGCAGCAAGAGGAGCAAACGATGGTGTAGGTTTTAGGATGGGGCTGCAACTTATCTGACGGTGTTGATGTCAACCCAGAGGAGTTGTCCCATTGCTCTGTTGGCAAAATTTATGTCATCGTCGTTGCTTGAGTTTGTTGATCGCCATCCCCTGACCCTGCCGCCCCATTGTCGTTTTGGCGAGGCGATCGCTGCCTTGCACCAGGGCCAAAAAACCTGCGTGCTGGTGGTGGAATCGGGTCGCCTCCAGGGGATTTTTACCCAGCGGGATGCGGTGCGCTGCCTCGTCAATGTGACGGCACAGCAGAATCAAACCTTAGGGACGCTGATGACGGTAAATCCGATCACCCTCACGGCGGCGGATGTGGATGCGATCGCGATCGCTCAAATGTTCTACCGCCACCACATTCGCCATCTGCCCGTTGTCCATCCTGACGGCACGCTCCTGGGCCTGATCACCCCCCACCAGATTCGCCAAGTTTTGCAACCCGTCGATTTGCTCCGCCTCAAAGCCATTGAAGAAGTGATGACCTATCCCGTCATCCAAGCCAGCCCTGACACCGCCCTCGTTGCGATCGCCGCTCAAATGACCGAGCACCGCGTCAGTTGCGTCGTGATCACCACCCCCCACCCCTCCCAAGTCGGTCAGCAAGCCCTCGGCATTATCACCGAAGCCGACATGGTCACCCAAGCCGCCCAAGGCTCGAATTTCGACCATCTCCCTGCCCACCGCGTCATGGCCGCCCCGGTGCTCACCATTGCCCCCCATGCAACCATGTGGCAAGCCCATCAATTGATGAACCAGCATCGGGTGCGGCGGTTGGTGGTGGTGAACGAGCAAGAGCAACTCCAAGGCATCATCACCCAGACGAATGTCTTGCAAGCGGTGGACTGTGTGGAAATCTACCAAACGATGACCACGTTGCAGCATGTCCTCGATGAGCAGCGGCAAGAATTGACCAAACTGAACGCGGCGCTCAGTGCGCAGGTGGAAGAGCGTCAGTTAATTGCCCAACAGTTGGCCTCGTCGGAGGGAAGACTGCGGGGCATTTTGGAGGCGATGACCGATGTGGTGCTAGTGATTCGGATGTTGGCGGGGCGGATCGACAATATTGATATTGCGCCCACCCATCTCAGCACGCTCTACGATGCGGAACAGGATTGGCTCAATCAAACAATTTCGGCATTTTTTGACCCCGACGAAGGCCCCACGTGGGGACGGCGGATTGAGCAGGTTTTGACTCTGCAACAGGGGCGCGATTTTGACTATCGCTTAACGTTGTCGGGGCGAGAGGTGTGGTTTTCGGCGCGGATTTCCCCCTTGGATGACCAGACAGTGATTTGGGTGGCGCGGGATATTAGCGATCGCAAACGGGCCGAAGCGGAACTCTACGAAAAAAATCGCATCCTCCAAGCCACCCTCCAGGAATTGCGGGTTACCCAGGCTGAACTGATCCAATCGGAAAAAATGGCCGCCTTGGGGCAATTGGTGGCGAGTATTGCCCACGAAATTAATACGCCCCTGGGGATCATTAGTTCGGCAGGACGGGTGATCGAAAATTTTTGGCAGGAGTCCCTAGGGTTACTGTTGCAAGTCTGGCAAGGGTTTGATGTCGTTCACCAAGAGCAGTTTCTCCACCTCTTAACCCAGATGCATCCCCCCTCGCCACCCCTGTCAACGCGGGAGCAACGCCAACTGCGCCGCCAATTGACCACCGCCCTCGAAGCGGAGGCGGTTCCTGATGCGCTAGCGGTGGCCCGAATTTTTAGCGAGATGGGGATGGTGGACTATCATCCCCATTTGCCCCTGCTGCGGAGTGAGAGGGGGTTAACGATCCTCCATTGGGTGCATCAGTTGGTGACGATGCAGATCAGCACGCAGAATATTGCGATCGCCAGCAAACGCGCCGCGAAAATCGTCTTCGCCCTCAAAAGCTATTCCCATTCCGACCACACAGAAGCCCGTTCCCCCGTTGATATTGCCGCTAGCCTTGAAACCGTCCTCACCCTTTACCACAATCAAATCAAGCAGGGCGTAACCCTAGAACGACGCTACACCGACAATCTTCCCCCCCTGAGTGGCTATCCCGATGAACTCAGTCAAGTGTGGGCGAACCTGATCCACAATGCCCTCCAAGCGATGGGGAATCAGGGGTCGCTGACGATTACCACCCGTGCTTGCGATCGCGCCATCGAAGTGCAGATCACCGATTCCGGGCCCGGGATTCCGGCGGAGGTGTTGCCCAATATTTTTAAGCCTTTTTTTACCACCAAAGTGGCGGGTGAAGGCAGCGGCTTAGGGCTGGATATTGTGCGGAAAATCATCGATCGCCACCACGGCACGATCGCCGTCCACAGTGAACCGGGCTGCACCACCTTCACCGTCTGTCTGCCCCTTGATATTCCTGATCCCGATCCTACAGTTTGAGAAACCACCCTTTGCGGTACAGGCCGTAGAGGACGACATACCAGATCAAGATATTGGCGATCGCAAACAACAGCGACCCATTCAACACCCCCGCCCAGGGCACAAACAGCGTTTCATAGAGCCAGCGATAGGTACTCGGAGCCGCCGCACCGCTGCCGACCTGGGTATAGTACAAAATCCGCACCCCAATCCCCGACGCGACAAACACAAAAATCGCATTCATCCCCATCACCTGCAACGGAAAACTCCAGCGCCGGATCTGGCGCACCTCGATCAACTCATAACAAGCCGCCAACAACAACAGCGACCAACCGCCGCTATAGAGTACATAGGAACTCGTCCACAATTGCTTATTAATCGGCAACGCCAGCCCCCACAACGCCCCCAAAATTACCGCCGCCAAGCCAAACATCACCAACCCGCCACTGGTGCGCGAAGTGCGCGGCTGATCCCGCAGCCAATCCCCGGTGAAATATCCCAGCAGGACGGTGGCGATCGAGGGGAGGGTGCTAAGGAGGCCTTCCGGGTCAAAGGTGGGGGTATAGAGATGGGACGCACCGAGGATGAGGCGATCCACATAGCCCGCCACATTGCCTTCGGGAGTTAAGGAGCCGATGCCCACGCCGGGCACGGGAACCGCCATCAAGATCAGCCAATAGAGCAGCAAAATCCCCCCGGTGGCGATCCACAGTCGCCGCCGTTTGAGGTGCAAAACGAGGAGCGACCCGCCCAGGTAGGCGAGGCTAATCCGTTGCAGCACGCCTAAAATGCGCAGGTTGCGAAAGTCAGGGTTGGGCCAATGTTTCCAGATGAAGCCGAAACTGTTGAGGAAAAGACCCAGGGCAAAAAGGAGGGCGCAGCGGCGTAGGATGCGAAGATACAGGGCGGTGTCGATCGCGGTGTCGGTGTGGTATTTGCCCAGGGAGAATGCCATGGCGGCCCCGGCGATGAATAGGAAGGCGGGAAAGACGAGATCGGTAGGGGTGAAGCCGTGCCATTCGGCATGGAGAAGGGGCGGGTAAACGTGGCTCCAACTGCCGGGGGTGTTGACGAGGATCATGCTGGCGATCGCTAACCCCCGAAACACATCCAACGACACCAAACGAGAGGAAGAGGAGGTCATAGGCGGGCGTGGGGGTTCGGTGGCGTAATGAGATCGAGAATGGCGTTGGCGGTGCGATCGCACACCCCCGGTGTCCCTAACCCCACTTTCATCCGCTCATAATCGGCGTTAATCTGCGATCGTCGGGTCGGATTCGCCAAAATATCTAAACTCTCCCGGCAAATATTCGCCACCGTCGCCTCTTCCTGCAAGAGTTCCGGCACTGCCAATTTCTTGAGCAGCAAATTCGGCGGCGCGACGTAGGGAATGACAATCTTGAAGATGTAGCGAGCCACCGCCATCGTCAGCCAACTAATCCGATAGACCACCACTTGCGGGATGTTTAGCAGGGCTAGTTCTAACGACACCGTTCCGGACTTGGTAATGGCAAGATCCGCTGCGGCTAAGGTGGTGAGGCGCTGATTTTCGACAATCGTTGCCTGCACGCCTGCCCGTGCTAAGGCGGCTTCAATCTGGGGGCGAAAGTCCCGGACGGAGAGGGGCAGCCAAAATTGGGCGTTGGGGTATTGCTGTTGGATCTGCTGGGCGGCGGTGCAAATCATCGGCAGCAGGGTTTTCAGTTCCTGGGGGCGGGAGGCGGGGAGGAGGGCGATCATTAACTGATCGGCGGGAATGCCCAATTGAGCGCGGGCGGCGGCACGACTGGGGGCGGCGTTAATGCGATCAATGAGGGGATGGCCGACCCAGTCCACATTGCCCCCGGCATCCCCGAAGTATTGGGCTTCGTCGGGGAAGATGGCGAAGATGCGATCGCTAAAACTGACAATATCCCGCAACTTGCTCGGAAACGGATTCCACACCCACAACTGCGGCGCAATGTAGTAAATAATGCGGGTTTGGGGAAAATGCTGCTTTACATAGCGTCCGAGGCTGATGTTGAATCCTTCATAGTCAATCAAAATCAGCAGATCCGGCGGTTCGGCTTGGATCGCTTGGCGCACCTGTTGATTGATTTTCAACGACGGCAGAATCATCGGCAGGACTTCTTGAATCCCAAACGCCGACATCTGGGTGGTATCGGCCACCAAGCTCATTCCGGCGTTGGCCATCCGCTCCCCACCCAGGCCACGCAGGGCCAACGGCATCCCCCGCGCCGCGCCCTGACGGCGGAGGGCCTCGATCAACAGCGAACCTTGGAGATCTCCAGAGACTTCTCCGGTGCTGATGAAAATTTGGCGGGTGGGGGCGGGAGTCGCGATCGCAGCAGACGCACTGCTAGAAAGTTGATGGGTCATACCGTTGTGTCAGAGGTCAAAGAATCAATCCAGTGCGGGGGTCTGGCTCGGATGGCCTAGCGATTGCCGGGAATCACACCGCGCCGTTTTGCACTTAATGCCCCCACCAGAAAGCGATGTAAATGCACCAGTTGGGGCAGATCGCTGAGGGTTTCAAGTTGTTGAACAGCGGTGCTAAACCGGAGATCCGAGCGATAGAGGAGGCGAAAGGCTTTCTTGAGCAGTTGGACATCCTGGGGGGCGAGGCCGGCGCGTTGGAGGCCGACGAGATTGAGCGATCGCACCCGCGCCGGATTCCCCTCCACCAACATATAGGGCGGCACATCGCGGTCAATCCGACTCATCCCCCCCAACATCGCCATCGTCCCCACATGGACAAACTGATGAATCCCCAAAATGCCCCCAATCACCACCCGCGACTCTAACTCCACATGGCCCGCCAAGGCGACCCCGTTGGCGATCACAATATTGTCCGCGAGGATGCAATTATGGGCCACATGCACATAGGCCATTAAGAGATTATGATCGCCAATGATCGTTTCTTCGCCGTCATTGGTGGCCCGGTTAATCGTCACATATTCCCGCAGCCGATTATAGTTCCCAATCCGCACCCGACTCATCCCCCCTTGATATTTCAAATCTTGGGGTTCGAGGCCAATGGCAGACCCTGGGAAAATATGATTACCCACGCCAATCTCCGTGGGGCCCTCAATCACAACATGGGCCCCAATTTTCGTCTCAGCACCAACGGTGACCCCAGCCCCAATGACGCTGTAGGGCCCCACTTCAACCGTGGGATGGAGATGGGCATCGGGGTCGATAATCGCTGTGGGATGAATTAAGGGTTTCAAGGAAATAGCTCCGGCAAGATTCATTCCACCAATGAGAAGAGCATCTCACCTTCGACGGCTAGCTCCCCCTCCACTTCGGCACGGCCTTGCATTTTGCCAAAGCGACCGCCTCGAAAGCGGAGGAGTTCGACGGTCATCACGAGGCGATCGCCCGGCACCACCGGCCGACGAAACCGAACTTTATCAATGCCCGCAAACACAAAGAGACTCTTTTCTTGACCGGGCATTTGCTTCAAAATAATGCCCCCGACTTGGGCCATGGCTTCCACCATCAAAACCCCCGGCATAATCGGTCGCCCCGGAAAATGCCCCTGGAAAAACGGCTCATTCATCGTTACATTTTTAATCCCGACTGCTTGTTTGCCGGGACTGTACTCAATGATGCGGTCAACCAAGGCGAAAGGATAGCGATGGGGCAAAATGTTTTGAATTTCTTCAATGCTGAAGACGGTTTTCGCGCCCCCTAGACTATCGACGATCGCAGGGTCGGTAGACTCTAACGCAGCATGTTGAGCATCGGTTCGATCAGTTACTATGGTCATCGGCTTACTTATAGTCGGTTCGCAAGATTATCCCATGGAAAACCCCAGAGCCTATCGAGGCCGGGCTGGAGCCGCCGCTGCAAGGGCTTGAGCCAATTGAAGATGCAATTGGTGACTCGCTTTATACGCCACGATATGGGCACGGGGAAAAGGGCCCAATAAACTTAAGTCTCCCACTAAATCTAAAAGTTTATGACGTGCTGGCTCATTTGCAAATCGTAACGGGGGATTTAGCCAGCCGTCATGGTCACACACCAGGGCATTCTCAAGGCTGCCGCCTTGGATCAAGCCTTGGCGGCGCAAGTGGTCGATTTGATCGGCAAAGCCAAAGGTGCGAGCGGGGGCGATCGCCGTGGCAAAGTCCTCCTGATCCGGTTGCCAACTGTGCCACTGTTGCCCGATCGCCGCGTAGGGAAAATCAATGCCATAGGTGAGTTGGGCCTGGGGGGCGGGAATCGCCGTCACAAAGGCATCTCGGGCCTGCACGGTCACCGCCTGGGGCAGATCCCACGGTGGGGGCGCGGCGTGGTTGAGGGGTTGGCAACCGGCTTGGGCGATCGCCCTCACCCAGTCTTGGGCCGAACCATCGAGGAGCGGCAGTTCAGGGCCATCCACCTCAATCCGCACATCGGTAATCCCCAACCCACTCAGGGCCGCAAGTAAATGCTCCACCGTCCGCACCGTCGCCCCATTTTGGCTTAACTCCGTGGAGAGCGTGGTGGCCCCCACTGCCGCCAGGGTGGCATCAATGCGCGGCTGGCCCGGCAGATCCACCCGGACAAAATAGCGGCCCTCCGGCTCCTCCACGGGGACAAGCTGCACCGTCGTTGACTGGCCCAAATGGAGACCCACCCCCGTGCGCGTGGCCCGTTGTGTCAGGGTTACGCCGGAGCGTTGCCCTAGTCTTGCGGCAGGGCCGCCTTGTCCCTGTGGCTGCTGCATACTGTCTCTCCTGCGTCTACACCGCCCCCTTAGAACCGTTGACCAATGCCGAAGTGAATCCGGCTATCGCCTTGATCATTGAGACCATAGTCGATCCGAATCGGGCCGAGGGGCGATTGAATCCGCACCCCCACGCCATAGCCCAAGCCATCGCCGGGTTTCCCCCGCACCCCCGCCGGATTGCCGGGGACATCATCCCCCGTGCCTAAATCAGTGCCGTAGTCCACGAAAAAGGCTCCCCCCAGGAAGGACAAAATCGGGAACCGATATTCGGCAGTGGCTTGGATATAGGTGCGACCGCTGCCCACGTCCCCTTCTTTGTAGCCCCGCACGGAGTTCGCACCGCCTAAACTAAAGGCTTCGTAAGGGGGAAGGTCGCCGATGATTGTGCCGCCTTGGAGGTTAAAGGCGAGGGCTTGGGGCGCGTCGGGATCATTGGTGAAGTTGAGCCAATCGACGGGGTAATAGGTGCTGTAGCTGGCGCGGAGGCGATTGAAGAGGATCGTTCCGGCTCCTACGGGGACGGTTTGCTCCATGCCGAGGCGGAGCAGGGAGCCTGCGGTGGGTTCTAGGAAGCTATTGCGGCGATCGCGCACGGCCCCCAAGCGCAGGGTGACGAGGGTATCTTGACCGTTGGGGGTGTGGGAGAGCAAATTCCCCAAACTATCGCGGGGGCTAATGTCGCCATCACTATCGCGCACGTCAACCCCTTGGTAGCTAAACCCAGCGGACACCGTCCATTCCGCACGGCTAAAGGGATCGGGGGAGAGGGGACGGTTAAAATCAATGCCGCCCCCGGTGCGAACAATGCGGGGGCGATCGCCATCCGGCAAGCGAATTTCGGGATCACCTTCATCAAAAATCAACGAAATCGACCGCCGCCGGAACATATTCACCGTGTAGGAGGTGCGATAGGGGTCGCCCGCAATCCAGGGGTCTGTAAAACTCAGGTCAAACAACAGTTCCCGCGTTCCCACCTGAAGTTCCGCGCCCACCGTGTGATTATTGCCGCCGAGGTTTTGCTGTTGGTAGCTCGCTGTCCCGAAAAAGCCGCTGGCGGAACTGACCCCAGCCCCTGCCGCCAATGAGCCAGTATTACTTTCTTGCACATCTACATTCACCACCACCTTGGCCGGATCATCCGCTGGCTCAAAGGAGAGGCGCACATCTTCAAACAGACCTAAGCCAAACACCCGTTGGAGATCTTCTTGGGCCGTGGCCCGGTTGAAGACCCCACCCGACGCAAGTTTCATCTCGCGGGTGACGATGAATTCACGGGTGCGCCCCTCAACAATTTCTTCCTCTTCATCAATGAAACGCACTTGAATCCGTTCGATCACCCCTTCGGCGAGGGTGAGGGTGACGCGACCATCGGGGCTAATTTGGGGATTACCCACCACTTGGGCGAGGTCATAGCCGTTTTCTTGGTACCACTCATTGATCCGAATGATGCCCAGTTGGAGGTCGCGCAGGTTGAGAACTTCGTTGTAGTCGTCGGCAAAGATGTCGTTGATTAAGGCTGCCGGGATGACGCGATCGCTGTCATCAGCGGGCAGGGTTTGCACCACCACTTCGCGCAGCACCGGGTTGACATCAACGATAAACGTGACCCGCACCCCCAAGGGGGTATCTTCGGGCTGTTGCGTCACATTGGCGAAGTAGCCCGTGGCGAAGATGGCATTGACATCATCCTGGAGTTGGGTGCGCGTCGTGGTAAGACCCGGTTGGGTGTCGATGGTGTCGTACACCAGGTTTTCCAGTTCTGGCGTGAGGCCCGGCCCGGTGACGATCACTTCTGACACCAGCACTTGGGGTTCCGGGGCGGTGGGGGGTTCTTCCGGGGCGGGGTCTTCGAGGTTGAATTGGGCGAGTTCGAGGTCGGCGTGTTTGGTGAGATGGCTGGGCAGGTCGATGTGTTCGCTGGGTTCGTAGGGGGGAATGGGGAGGGATTCGAGATCGGCGGCGGTGGGGCGTGGGGCGTTGGGGGCGGCGGCGATGGGGGAGGGATGCGCTGGGGCTGCCTGGGGCGCGGCGGGGGAAGCGATCGCCACGGGAGGCTGGGGCGTAGCGGGAATCATTTGCAAGGGTTCCGGCGTGACGCGAGCTTCAGGAGCCGAGGACTTTTGCACCACCTTGGGCTGCTGTTTATCGGGGGTGGATGCGATCGCCTCTGACGGAACCGTTACCTCCGCAGGCCCGACCGATCTAGTCTGTTCCTCCCCGGTTGCCGCGACCGAAACGCTGGGATCGGAAGCCTCGACATTACTCCAGACCGGCGCAGCAAGAGACAAGGTGGCAGAGGTTGCCAACAGCGTAAAAACAAAGGGAGATAAGCGCATATGAGTTTGATTGAGCACGTCCACACACCAACTAATAAACTAAATAAATGAATAACTGAACTCGATGCATCACCGTGTTAACCCCTGTCCCTTAGGCCTCTGACAATGAGGTCACCGCCTGCAAGACTCGCGCTCGCATGGTTTGATAGGCCCCTTCCACCTGACCGAGATCATGGCGAAAGCGGTCTTTATCCAGAATCCGTTTTTGAGGATCGGGTTCGGCCTTGTCCCAAAGGCGACAGGTATCAGGACTGATTTCATCGGCCAGGCGCAGGTGACCGTGGGCATCAACACCGAACTCCAGTTTAAAATCAACCAACACAATGTCACATCGGTCAAAAAACGTCATCAGGTGTTGATTAATATTCAGGGCATATTGTTGTAGTGCTGTGACTTGTTCTGGTGTTGCAAGTTCCAACAATCGGAGGCGATCGCCCGTTAACAGCGGATCACCGAGATCATCGTTCTTATAGTAGAACTCCACCAGGGGTGCTGGGATCGGTTGACCCACCGCTAACCCCGTTTCCCGCGCTAAACTGCCCGCCACAATATTGCGCACCACCACTTCGAGGGGAATAATCGTCACCGCTCGCACCCGCATCGAGGTGGGGTCAACGGTGCTGAGATAGTGGGTGGGGATGTTGTGGGTTTCGAGGTACTGCAACAGCGCCGCCGTAATCGTGCAGTTGACCTCTCCCTTGCCGATGATTTGACCCCGTTTTTTGGCATTGAAGGCGGTGGCATCATCCTTAAAGACACTGAGCAACACCTCCGGTTCATCGGTGGTGTAGAGGATTTTGGCTTTCCCTTCGTAGAGTTTTTCTGGCATGGATTGAGAGAGTAAGGAAGGATAGATGCGCTGTAGCTGGGAGGTCACGGGCCCCCATGCTGAAAGCAGGGTGGGGTCGGATTGGGACTAAATCCCGGTGGGATCAAGACTGACTCATAATTTACCAGAGTCTTGGGAGTCTACTGCGATTAGTTCGAGGCGTTGCTGAAAACCACCGCGATCGCGCTGCCGTTGGGCTTTGATTTGGGCCAGGGCCTGGGGGTCAAGATCGTAGAAGGCGAGGAGGTGCTCGATCACTTCTTGCAGGTCGGCCAATTCCGTGAGGAGGTCGGCAGGGGACGCGGCAGCGGCTTCGGCGGCCTCTTCTTGGAGTTTGGCCCGCAGTGCCTGATCGTAGTCCGCCGCTGACAGAACGCGGGTGATGCTGGTGCGACCGGCGGCGGTGATGATCTCAGGAATGCGATCGCGAATCAGTTTGGGCAGAGTTGAATCGGTCATCGGTTGCAACGGTTAGGAATTCACGGTTCGGGGGATTGGCCACCGTGCCGCCAGAATCGGGAAGGGCTACCGTATCCTAAGAAAGGGCGATCGCAGGGTTTGGCGATCGCCGTGCCTCAATGTTTCCCCGTGGCGATCGCTTCGGATTGGGTGACGCGGCTCCGGGTCAACGATGCGGACTGATGCGTCATCCCTGGGATTCAGGGGCGTTACCCCCCATCGCCAGGCATTGAGGCTCACTCTTGACGCTTCGCACCCATGACCCATTTCCCCACTGATATTCCGTCGATCCTGGAACCGATTGTTGAGCAATTGTGGCAACCCAAAAACTGCCACACAGCCATGCAACAGGCCCTCAATCGTCTCCATCAGGTCTGCCAGGTTCAGCGTTGTTTCCTGCTCCGTCCCCACTGCACCGGCGAATTTCTCCCCGTCCAACAGTCCGACGCGACAATCCTGCCCTACCCCAACACGGCTGATCCCCTCGTGACCGCCTACGCCTCTGCCCTGGAACGGGGTGAGGTGATCTGCTGGTCGAAGCCTGATCCCCAGTGGCCGCCCCAGATCCAGTCCTACCTTAAAACCTGGAATATTCAAGCGGCCTGTTTAATGCCGTTGCGGTGGCGATCGCACGAGCTGGGGATTCTCAGCCTCCATGACGATCACCCCCGACCGTGGCAGCGCGACGATCTCACCGCGATTCACTGCATTGCCCACCATGGAGCGATCGCCCTCTACCGCGACAGCCACCAGCCCCCCGACTGCCTCTATCCCCCCTCCCCTGAACCCCTCCTCCACCGCAGCCTTAGACTTCTCTGCCACAGCACGCCCCCCGTCCCCTTTGATACCCTCATCGCCCAGATTGGCCAATCCTTCAACGTCGATCGGGTCTGGCTCCTGATCGCCGTCGAGGATGAATTTTGGGTCAAGACCGAATGGTGCGCCCATGGCCAGATCCCCAAACAACAGGGGGCCAAAGTGCTGCAAGCCCACTTCCCCGCTGGCCGCCTCGATCCGGCCCACTGGCCCACCGTCTCTTCGGTGCAAGGTGTTCCCCCCGCCACGCCCCTCCCGGCTCCCACCTGCGTTTTAAATCTGCCCATCGGCGATCGCACCCAAGTCTACGGCAGCTTGAGCCTGCACCAGTTTAAGCCCGTACCCCCCCTAACCGCCGCAGCGGTGCAAACCCTCCGGGCGATCAGTGATGCGATCGCCCTGATCATCCTCCACGAGCAAACCCGCGAAACCTCCCGCCAACTCAGCCGCGAAAACCACCACAAAAGCGAAATGCTCTCCCTGATGAGCCACGAACTGCGCACCCCCCTCACGGGTATTTTGGGCTTTGCCAAGGCTCTCCTTGAACAAATTTATGGCCCCCTCAACGCCAAACAGCACCAATATCTCACGGCGATCGTGGAATCGGGGGACTACCTCCTCGCCCTGATTAACGACCTCCTCGATCTGTCCAAAATCGAAGCCAACCGCGAAGAACTCTACCTCGAACCTGTGGTGCTTGCCGATCTCTGCCAAGGTGCGATCGCGATCGTCCAAGAACTCGCCCGGATCGCCAACCTCGATCTGCACCTCCACCTCGACCCCCACCTCCCCCCCTACATCGCCGACCCCCGCCGCCTCAAGCAAATCCTCGTCAACCTCCTCGCCAACGCGATCAAGTTCACCCCCCAAGGCTCCGTCACCCTCAGCGTCACCCTCTGCCCCCCGCACCTCTGCTTCGCCGTGCGCGATACCGGCATCGGCATCGCCGCCGCTGACCTCGACACCCTCTTTCAACCCTTCCGTCAACTCCACACCCCCTTCAACGCCACCCAAGCCGGTACGGGCCTCGGCCTCGCCCTCTCCCAAAAACTGGCCCAACTTCACCAAGGCGATATCCAGGTCGAATCCACCCCCAACCAAGGAAGCTGCTTCACCCTCCGCCTGCCCCTTGATCAACCCTGAACGTTTTTCCGTACAATAATGAAGACCTGTAGATGCCTGTATGCTGGACTATGACTGAAGACGCAAAAGCCAACGCTTCCGCCCCCAAAGCCAAGAAAGCCAAACCGCCTGCCCCAGAAGACAAGCCCTTTACCGAATTCATGGAGCAAGAGTTTGTGCCGGCGTTGAAAACAGCCTTTAATGATGCAGGGCTAACGGATATGGAACTTGCCTTTGAGAAGAAACCCCTCAACCTGGCCGGGATCAATGCCACGGATGATTATTGGCAAGTGGAAGGCCAGTGGCAACAGGGGGAACGCCAGTTTAATCTCTACTGCTTTGATGAAGACATTAAAGGGCAAAAGGGCTTCACCGCCACCACCTACGGCAGCAAGCCCAGCACCTTGGAATCGTTTATGATTGACGAGCGCAAAATTACCCGTGATTTGATGGTGATGTATACCTTGCAGCGCATTAACAGCGAGAAGTGGCTCGGCCGCAACTAACGGCCTGCCGGGGTGAATCCCCCTGGGGAAACCGTCAGCCCCGCTAACTGTATTGAAGGAAACAAAGGAGGAGTGATGGGTGCAAGTGTCGCGGTGAGCGAGGCGAATTTTGCCGCTGAGGTGTTGGGGCCGTGCGAGGAATTGCCGATCATTGTGGATTTTTTTGCGACTTGGTGCGGGCCCTGTAAGGTGCTGAAGCCGACCTTGGAGCGGCTGGCGATGGAATATGGGGTGATGCTGGCGACGGTGGATATTGACCAAAACCCAGAATTAGCCTCTCAGTATGGCGTGGAAGGGGTTCCGGATGTGCGGATTGCGACGGCGGGCAGGTTGCAGCCGGGGTTTGTGGGGGCGGTTCCGGAGGGTCAGATTCGGGAGATTCTGGCGCGGTATGAGTTGCGATCGGAGTTGGAAACGACGTTGGCGGCGGCCCAAGGGGCGATCGCAGCCCGTCAATTCCCTGAAGCCAAGGCCCTGTTTGATACGCTGTTTGAACGCTATCCCGATCATCCTGGCGTGACCCTCGAAGCGGCGCGGTTTTTGATTCTCCTCCAGCAGTTTGAGGATGCCGAACGCTTGTTAAACTCGATTCCGCCGGATCAAGCCGAGCATTACAAGCGGGCCCAAGGGGTGAAGAGTTTGATGCGCTTTCAACAATGGGCGGCGGCTGATCCCAGTCAGGGCATCGGGGCGGCGGCCCAGGATGTCTTGCAAGGGGAGTATGAAACCGCGTTGCAGCAGTTTTTAGCGATCGTGGAAGCGGGGAAAAGGGACAAAGACACCGCCCGCCAAGGGATGGTGGATGTGTTTGCGCTCCTCGGCAGTCAGCACCCCCTGACTCGTCAGTATCAACAGGCGTTGATGATGGCGTTGTATTAATCGCGCCGTTCTTCCCCTGCCTCCTCTGGCCGTGGGAGAATGATCCTCTGGTTGGGCCGGAGCAGCGCGGTCAAGGCGGCAGCCATTCACCCAATCCGGATCACCTATGTCAAAATAGCCTTAATTCTGGGTTTTGGGGATGTTTTCCCGGCCTTGATCTTCACGTCCTCTGAATGACCACATCACCATGCTTTTAAAATCCACCACCCGCCATATTCGGATCTTCACGGCTGAAGTTCACAATAATGAGCTTGTGCCGAGCGAAACAGTCCTCGCCCTTGATATTGACCCCGATAAGGAATTCAATTGGACAGAAGAGACTCGTGAACTGGTACGCCGTCGCTTTGATACCCTCGTGGAAGCTTACAATGGCGAGGAATTGAGTGAATATAACCTGCGGCGGATTGGCTCAGAGCTTGAGCATTACATCCGGGAACTGTTGCAAGCGGGTCAATTGAGCTACAACCTACAAGGGCGTGTGCTCAACTACAGCATGGGCTTACCCCGTGTGGATACAGAACAGGGCAAGGGCAAATTTTATTAACCCCCCCTGCGATCGCCGGGTGTCCGGCAACGGCCAAGGGTGCATCCCACTTTTACAGATTCACCCGGCTCGCCAGGGAGCACCCTCATCCCCAGCCCTTCTCCCGCAGGAGAACGGAGCCAAATGCCCTCTCCTGAGGAAGAAGGTTGGGTGAGGGATTGCATTCCCGGCTGGCTCGTTTGAATGCGATCGCGAGCCGCCAAACCACCACTACACCGATGTTCTCGGTAGCCGATCGGGATTGATATGGACGGAGCAACAGGCCACCTTTACTGTGTAAATGGGGATTGTCAACAACCCAATCCTGCCCATAATCGCTTTTGTCAGGCGTGCCAAACGCCGTTAATGCGGCGCTATTTGTGGGCGATTGGGGAGCCGATCCCGATTTTTACGGTGGGGTCGGTGTTGGGCGATCGCTACCAAGCGATCACGCCCCGAATTGTCTTAGATCTCCATCCCTACCTGCCGCCCCAAATGCCGGAGGACAATATTCCTGGCCGGATGTTGCCCTATTTGAAGCTGATCGGGCAACAATTGCACCTCCCCCAGCTTTACGGACAACTCACCGGCGAGCCGGAGGTGTGGCTGTTGGAGGTGGGAAACTTGCGCGATCCGGTGCATCCGGTGGGGGATCATCTTTTACCGCAGTTGCAAACCTGTTGGGCGCGGGCCAATGCCCTGCGGCAGGCGGCTTGGTTGTGGCAATTGGCGCGATTGTGGGACTCGTGCCAGGCCGAAGGGGTGGCGAGCACGCTGCTGACGGTGGATCTGTTGCAGGTGAATGGCCCGGTGGTGCGGTTGCGGGAATTGCAGTTTGATTCGGAGCCGGTGACGTTGGCGCAGTTGGGGCAACTGTGGGCAACTTGGGTGAGCTATGCGGCCACGCCCCTGCGGGATTTTTTACGATCGCTCTGTCAGCAGTTACAAACGGGACAACTGGCCACGGCGGAGCAATTAATCGAAACCCTCGATCGCGCCATTGCCACCTTGGGACAGGGGGGCGATCGCGCCTATCAAATTTTTGCCCAAACCGATGCGGGTCCAAGCCGCGATCACAACGAAGATGCCTGCTATCCCCAGGATCTCACCACGATTACCGCTGGGGAAACCAAGACGCAGCCCCTGCTGATTGTTTGTGATGGCATTGGCGGCCATGAGGGGGGCGAGGTGGCCTCGGCGATCGCGATCGACACAATGCAAGACCATCTCCACACCGCCATTGCCTCAAACCGCGATCGCCCCTGGGTGGATCACCTCCAAACCGCCCTAGAGCAAGCCATCTTGCAAGCCAATGACCAGATTTGCCAACGCAATGACGACGAAGAGCGCCACGAACGGCAACGGATGGGAACCACCTTGGTCAGTGTGATCAGCCACGCTCCCCATCTCTACCTCGGCCATGTGGGGGATTCTCGAATTTATTGGATTACCCGCAGTGGGTGCTATCAGATCAGCCTCGATGATGATGTGGCGGCGCGGGAAGTGCGCCTCGGCTATGCCCTCTATCGGGATGCGGTGTCATTTCCCGGCGGCGGGGCCTTGGTGCAGGCCTTGGGGATGGGGTCGCGCGATCGCCTCTATCCCACGGTGGATCGCCTGGTACTCGATGAAGACAGCCTCCTGTTACTCTGTTCCGACGGCTTGAGCGACTACGATCGCGTCGAACAATATTGGCAAACGGAACTACTCCCCGTCCTCCACCATCAACAGGAACTCCAAACCGCCGTCCAACGCCTCGTTGCCCTCGCCAACCAAAAAAACGGCCACGATAACGTCACCGTCGGCCTGTTCCATTGCCAATTTCGACCCCATCCCCAGGGCAGTCCCATCCTCGCCCCCTTGCCCGTCGATGTGGCTCCCGATCCCGTTTCCCTGTCCCAGCCCACAGCCCTAAGCCGCCCCCGCCATGGGCCGCCCCTGATGGTGATCACCACCGTGACCGTGGCCCTGGTCTTGATGATTTTGGGCGGCCTCTCCTATTGGCTGTTTCCGGAACTGCGCCAATGGACGGATCGCCTCACGGGGAACACCCCCGTCACCGCCGAATCCCCCCAAATCCCCCTCGATCAGTTGGAATTGGGGGTCGCCGCCGCCACCCTCCGCACCCTGGCCGTCCAACCCGACCCCCGCCCCGAAGCTGAAACCCTCGCCCTTTCCCCCCAAACCGTGATCATCGTCACCCGCCGTCAAGCCGCCCCCAATCAGCAGACCTGGCTTCAACTCCAACTCTGCAATCCGACGGTGAATCAACCGGCGGTGGTGTGGGTGGAGCGCGATCGCATTCAAGACACGTTGGTTGCCCCCCTCACGCCGCCGCCTCGGTGTGTTCCCGCCCCCGAAAACCTGATAGAGTGATTGTACTGACCCGTTCCGGAACTATGCGTCATGGTGATTGTCTGGACTTGAGCTTGGCTTTAGTCTGTCTAGAATCAGCCGGCCCCGAACATTTTGCCATTTGGGTAATTAAAGCTCCCTTTCCGGGGGGCTACGTTCACTATGACGGTAAGTGGTCGGTGGAACTGACCCAATGCTGGGTCGCTTGGCAGCAGATGTTTGCGTCCCATCCTCAGCCCCATCTGCCCGTGCTGCACGAGCCGTTCAATATTAAAGATGCGTTTCAACTGTCGAATACTGACGAGACAGTGCCCCAAAGCTATAGCGGTCGGTTGATGCAGGAACTCGGGGTGCAGTTGTGGCGGTGGCTGTTACAGGGGCCGGTGCGGAATACCTTTGCCCAGAGTTGGGGCATGGCCCAAGGCCAACGGGGGATTTTGCGGCTGCGGTTTGATATTCGTGACCCGAATTTGATCCCGCTGCCCTGGGAAGTGATGCAACCTGCGCCGGGAAAACCTGCGATCGCCCTCAATCAAAACATTCTTTTCAGCCGCACCACCAGCGATGTAGACCCCCTTAGTCTTGTCCCCACCCAAGATCAACTGCGGATTTTGTTGGTGTTGGGCCAGAGCAGTCATCCCCAGACGGGCGATCTCCAACAGTTGAACCTCCAGCAAGAAGCCGAACTCCTGGCCCAGGTGATTAATCCGACGGTGAAGGAGATGAGCCACGGGGACAACCGCAGCAGCGATCGCGTCGCCATTGACCTCAACACCCTGATCCAACCCACTCCGGTGCAACTGATCCGCACCCTCGAATCCGGTCGCTACAATATTTTCTTCTACGCGGGCCATGGGATGCCGGGCCCCGATGGCGGGTTACTGTTTCTCCATCCCCAGGCCATGTTAAACGGTACGGAACTGGCTCAGGTCTTGGTGCGTACTCAGGTGACGTTGGCTCTGTTTAATGCCTGTTGGGGAGCCTACCCGGAACAGCAGGAGCAAACGGCGATCGCCCGCAGCAGTTTAGCCGAAGTGCTGATCCATCATGGTGTGCCGGCGGTGGTGGGAATGCGTGATGCGATCGCCGACCAAGAAGCCCTCACCTTTATCCAACATTTCACCACCGCCCTCTCGAAACGCCTCACCGTCGATCACGCCATGGCGGTGGCGCGTCAACAACTCTTGACCTTGTATAAATTCAACCAGCCCGCCTGGACATTGCCCATCCTTTATATGCACCCCGATTTTGATGGGGAACTGGTGAATCCGATCCCCGACGGCATCACCGAACTACCCACCCTCTTGCCCGAAGGTGGCCAGCGCCAAGTGATGCCCCTGGCCATGGTGCGATCGGTGGTGGAGCGCGATCGCATCTGGTCGATTCAAGGTGGCCTGATGCGCGTCGGTCGCCGTCCCGACAATGACCTCGTCATTCAAGAACGGTGGGTCAGCCAAAACCACAGCGAAATTTTTTACCGCGACACCGCCACCCAAGCCACGGAAACCAACTATTTTCTCCGCGACTTTTCCCGCTTCGGCACCTTCATCGCCATGCCGAACCAAGATTGGATGCTGGTGCATCACCACGAAGTCCGCCTCATCCCCGGCACGAAGCTCAAATTTGGCAGTATCCAGGGACAAGAACTAGAGTTTTGGATCGGCGATTAAACCGAGTCCGGTTCCTGGGGGGAGTCTTGGGCCTGTTGATACGCTTGGACGGCGGTGATCAGCGATCGCACCTCCGCCGTCCCCTCCGACGGCTCAAACATCAGCGGAAACTTACCCCGCGCCAACATTCGGAACCCCAGCGGCATCACACTCAGCAAGCCCTTCACATCCTGAAAATAATTCCCCACCACATAGATCCCAAACTTCCGCTCATCCACCCAGCCCCCTGCCTTAACCAAATCCACCAACACCTTCCGGTGGCGAATCGGGCGGCTACTGGTTTTGTCATGACGAGCTAACAGTTCATGCTTAATCTTGCTGATCTGATCCAACGGAGCCACCTCCATCGGACAGACCGCATTGCATTGATAACAGCGCGTACAGCCCCAAACGCCATCCAAACTGTTATACTGCTCGATCCGGGCCTCCGTTTGGGTGTCGCGGGTATCCGTCACCAAGCGATTCGCCTTCGCCAACGCATGGGGGCCTAAAAAGTCCGGATTAAACGCCTTACTATTACATTCGGAATAACAAGCCCCACAGAGAATACAATTCCCCATTTGATCCAGGCGCGATCGCTCCTCCGGGGTTTGCAGAAACTCCCGCTCCGGAACCGCTCGCCCCTGGGTACTCACATAGGGATCAACCGCTTCAAGATCATCCCAAAACTGCGCCATGTCCACCACCAAATCTCGCACCACCGGCAAATTTCCCAGCGGTGCGATCGTGATTTGAGGCGTTCCATCGGCCGCCTGCGTGCCAAAACGAGCCACCTCCTGACTCACATTCTCCTTACAGGCTAGGGTCGAACGTCCATTAATTCGCATCGCACAACTGCCGCAAATGGTATTCCGACAATTCTTCCGAAACGTTAACGAACCATCCTGCTCCCATTTAATCCGATTCAAGCAGTCGAGAATGGTTTCGCCCGCTTCCACCTCTAGCCCATAGTGCTGGGCATAGGGTGACCCCTGCGGTTGTTGGCGCAAAATATTGAAAGTGACTTGCATTGTTGACCGATTTTGTGATGAAAAAATGAAGAAAGGAGCATCGCTCATCGCCTGAGTCTTTCTCCCCTGACCCAAGGCGCTCTACTGCCCTCAACCGCCACAGAGCCAAGGCCTCCAGCACCACCGATGCCTTCTAGCATGACTAATTAACGCCATCGTGCGAGCCATCCTCTCCCCTATCAGTTTAAGCGATACATTCCTCCCCCCTTACTGTTACATTAGAAATCTTTCTAAAGACCCTCGCGCCCGATCAACCGGGCCGGATTGACGCGATCCCTGTCATCTGTTGGCCGCAATATCATCGTTGAGAGTAACAGTCAACATCACACCGCTCGCAACAATTTGCGCTGGCTCACCCCCTGACTTTGAAGCACGGTCAATATTAAGGTTTGTAGATAATTTAGTCATGGTCGTGATGATCATGACCCACCGATTCAAGGCAGCGTCTAAGGATGAGAATCTGAAGATCTGAAAAGAGTGCCAATCAAAATCAGGAAACGCCTTCGCCTCAGGTGATTTTATTAGGCTTCTCACACCATTTTTCAAACTTTTTCTGAGAAATGATGTCACAATCACAGAGTTTAGCGATATAGTTTTTAGTATGACGAAAGTGATCAGTCATTACACACTGAAAGCATGACACTAAAGGAGATCTATTACGATCATGTCTGCCACTCCATTAACTGGAAAAGCTCTACTCCAAAAAGTCAAGGAACTCTCTGAAGCGCCTCGCCGTGAGACGGCCAAGCAATGCGGATACTTCACCAAAAGCAAAACCGGAAGTATCCGGGTTAACTTGACTGAATTTTATGACGCTGTCTTAGCCGCAAAAGGTGTTGCCCTTGATCCAGATGGTGCGAAAGATGGACGGGGTCGAGAACCGACCTATCGGGTGAGTGTTCATAAAAACGGTCAGATTGTCATCGGTTCGACCTATACCAATGCCATGGGATTACAACCGGGTGATGAATTTGAAATCAAGTTGGGCTATAAGCATATCAAGCTCAATAAGCTTGACGAAAATGGTGCCGTCGCTGATAACGACGACAACTAAGATGCCATAGCGCATCGGCAAAATTGCCGATCTGTTTGAGATGAAGGTGTTCTCCGGTTTGGGGAATGCCTTTTCCTGTGTAGTGCGAAGGGGCGAAATCTCGGTGACGCGATCGCCCCCCAATCTATAGCCTAAAAATATCCCACCATGGGGGATATTCCCCCAGTTTGGGGTCGAGAATCTTGCCACTTTTTCCCCGTTTAACCGGAATTCCCCCCAGGAGAAGCGCCGCAAAAACGGGCCAGGCGTGGGCATCTCCCCCCCCCCGGAGGATGCTTTTGATTCGCCCGGCCAACCGATTAAAAACCCACCCTAAACTTTGACAGCTTGTCAAAGCATCGGGTGCAGAAGATTATGGCGCTGGAATCCTCCACAAAAGACACCCCGATCGCACCAGGTCAGCGGTGCGATCGGGGTTTGTTGATCATCCTTAAGATCACCCGTAAATGTCGTTAGCGACAGCGTCCCCCAGACCCCGCCTCGACATCTGAACAGGGATGATCCGGAACCGCATCACCCGTATCGCGGTAGGGGCGTACCTTCACATCCTGCACCTGACTCCGCGCCGTAATCGGGTAGCGAGTTCCCGATGGTGCATGGACATTGGCCACCCATTCGTACACCGAGGCATTCCCGCCCAGGGGTGCAGGGATGAAGTCATTATTCCGGCGCTGCATCGTGCGGACATGGACGAGATGGGTGCAGTTTTCTACGGCAGGGGTTCCGGCGATATCTTTCTGGGAACAGTTGCGATCGAAAATCGAATTGCGCACAATCACATTCTGATGGCGCACATTCCCCCCATCAAAATCCGATGCTATATAGATGGCCCCAGAGGTTTCATTCCCCGCTGTGTTTTGGCTGAAGGTGGTGGCGTTGATCACCACTCGGCTGTTTAATCCGGTAGAGAGTACCATCGCGCCGCCGGCGGTTTCGTTTTTGCGCGGATCGGGGACGCGCCCAGCAGCATTGCCCACGAAGGTAACCCGGTTGAGGTTGAGGTTAAGGTTGGCATTGCGCCCCCCTGCCCACAGGGCCCCCCCTTCTTGATCGGCCCCATTGTTGGCAAAGACCACATCGGTGAGGCTGGCGGTAGACTGTCCCCCGGCATGGGCAAAGCGGATCGCGCCACCGCTGCCGATGCCGGTGCTGGGATTTAAGAGGGCTTCGTTATTGATGAAGGTGGAGTTTTGCACCGTCACATTAACGCCGTTGCCGTGGGAGAGGAACGCTGCGCCGCCTTCGTGTTCGGCTTGGTTCCCTGCAAAGCGACTGTCTTGAATCAGGATGGGGCTGCGTTTATTCAGGGTGTCGTAGGTGTAGAGAGCGCCGCCGCTACCGTCTAGGCCATTGCCTCGGCGGCTGCGATTGTTGAGGAGGGTTGATCCGGTGAGGCGGAGATCGCTGGTGTTGGTGAGGATGGCTCCGCCTTGGGCGGCGGTGTTGCCTCGGAAGGTGCTGTTTTTGAGGTTGAGGATGGCTTTGTAGTTACCACAGATGGCCCCGCCGCGCACGCCGGAGTTATTTTCAAAGGTGACATTATCGGTGGTGAGGGTTCCGAAGGTGATGTGGACGGCTCCCCCTTCGCAACTCATGTTGTTTTGGCGGTTGCGGACGTTGCCATTTTTGAGGGTGAGGTTTTCGAGGCTGAGGTTTTTGGTGGTGCGGAAGATGCGGGTACGGTTTTGGCCGTTGAGGGTGAGGTTGGGGCTGTTGGCTCCGTTGAAGCGGAGGGCTTTGGTGAGTTGGAGTTCGTCGTTGAGGGTGATGGTGCTGTTGGCGGCACAGTTGAAGGTGATGGTTCCGTTGTCGGGGGTGTCGGCGATCGCAGCCCGCAACCCGGCTTCATTACATTGGGTGACGGGAACGGCTTGGGCGGCGGCGAATGGATCAGCGATCGCTCCGATCACGCCGGCACAAAGGAGGGCAAGGAACACAGGCGATCGTGGGTGGAGGCGGTTGAAAACGTGAAACATAGTCAAAAATAATCGGGTGGTCGCGGGACGAAAGACAGCACTTCATCATAGTTGTGTCTTCGGTCATTATGGAAGGAATTCGCGCTCCTCCCCTGGAGGCAGTCGGCCAATTTCTAAGCTGGGCTACAGAAGATTACGGAAAAAATAATTCAATTGAATGGAATTATCTTGCCAGCTTACGAGAAAATACGCAATTCACCGGAAGACCCTCGCCCTCGATTCCCTTGGGGATTGCCTCGTTATTGCCCCCGTTTTCCCCTGAATGGTGCTCTTTTTCGAGGGGTGGCATACCTAGAGGATGGTTTGAATTGGTGTCGCCGCGCTGATTACTCCCTTTTTTTACCTATTTTAAAAGTGGGACGGCATCGGATTGACTGCTGTGGCAGGATTGCCGGGGTTTAAAACCTATAACCAATGGCTGAGATAGGCACAGATAAAGGCGCTGCCAAGGGGGACGGTGAGGTTATCAATTCCCAGTTGGGAGATCGCTTCAAGGCCGGTGGCGGCGATCGCAACTCCCACCGCCACGAGCCACACCAAGCCACTCGCGCCATAGACTGCCGTGAGGATCAGGCCGGTGACGAGGAGGCTCGCGATCGCCATCGTCCCCGTCCCTTCCATACTTTTACGATTGCCCCACAGGTGGTAGGGATGCCGTCCGAAGCGTTGACCGATAATCGCCGCCAGACCATCCCCCCACGCCATGATCAGAATGCCGATCACGGCGAAATGGGCGCGATCGGGAAAGAAACACAGGGCCACCAGACCAATGCTCACCGCATAGAAAAACGTGCCTAAGCTTTTGCGCCCCACACTATTAATACTGGGCAAAATCGGCAACACATAGGAAACCAAGGCGATGATACTGGCCACCACAGACGCACCGATGATCTCCCAGGCGGGAATCTGGAGCCACCAAGCCAAGAGCAGCACTTGACCCGCGCCGATGTGGACGATTTTGCGGGAGGTTTCCGGGCTGGTGTGGCGGAAGCGATTGAGACTTTCGGCGATCGCAACCAACATGACAAGATAAAGAGCAACCCCACTCATGGGCATCAGATCAGCAGTCGGCATGGTCACGCATGGATAAACGACGATCGGGTTGATTTGATTGCTGCGAGTGATGCGGCATTCACTTCGATCCTAAGACCTATGAAAGCATTATTATTGACGTTAATTCGCGGCTATCGTCTGCTGCTCTCGCCCCTGTGGTTGCCCACCTGTCGGTTTCAGCCCACCTGTTCCCAATACGCAATGACGGCCATTGAACGGTTTGGCCCAGGGCGGGGCGGACTGTTGGCGGTGCGACGCATTTTACGCTGTCACCCCTTGCATCCGGGGGGCTATGATCCTGTGCCGCAAGCAGAAGAGAGATCTAATCATCAGGATTCCAGCCTATGAAACCCTATCAACAGATTGCGATCGCTGACTGTGGCGAACCCCTCGTGCCGATTCCCCACGGTCACTTTGACGTCGTATCCCCCCATCCCTACGTGAAATTGGGGGCAGATTATGGGGGGAAGTCCCCTTACTTTTTGCGCTCCGGTGTGTTAGAGGCATTGCAGCAGGCGCAAATTTACTTACAGCAAACCGCACTATACTCTCACTTCGGTTTGCGATTGCAAATTTTTGATGCCTATCGCCCTGTGGCAGTGCAGCAATTCATGGTGAACTATGCCTATCAGGAATTAATTCGGGCGCGATCGCTCGATCCCGGCCACCTCAGCCCCGACCAACAAGCCGCTCTCTGGGAGGAAGTCCATCAATTTTGGGCCGCCCCCAGCCTCGACCCCGCCACCCCACCGCCCCACAGCACCGGAGCCGCTGTCGATCTCAGCCTCGTTACTGATCGGTACTGCGAGATCAGCATGGGCGGCAAGATTGACGAAATTTCTCCCCGCTCCCACCCCGATTACTACGCCACCGCCACAACTTACCAGGAACGCAGCTACCACCGATTCCGTACCCAGCTGCGAGATGCGATGGAGCGGGCGGGGTTTCGTCAACACCCGAATGAGTGGTGGCATTTTTGTTTAGGGGATCAAATGTGGGTCTGGTTGAATCAGCAAGACCAACTCAACCCGCCCCAGCAGGCGCGATATGGCCGTTATTGTGAGCCAAAATTCACCCCATAAACCCCCGTTGATTGGCCCTCATCCCCGGCCCTTCTCCCCCAGGAGAAGGGAGTCCAACGCCCTCGCCTGGGGGAGAGGGTTGGGTGAGGGGTTTGAGGCAGGTGAGGAAGCGATCGC
The DNA here is from genome assembly GCF_028330765.1 of Spirulina subsalsa CS-330. GTDB lineage: Bacteria > Cyanobacteriota > Cyanobacteriia > Cyanobacteriales > Spirulinaceae > Spirulina > Spirulina subsalsa_A. The sequence goes on from NZ_JAQMTY010000032.1 coordinate 25,243, forward strand.
ACAGATCCGATATTCTAGAAAGGATAGAGTCAAGAGTTAACGTTAACAGTCGCTATGCTTGCACCTAGACGAGTTTTTGTCCTCCTCATCAATGCGGGTACGGAAAATGAGGGCATCCACACCATCCAAATGGGAGGGCAAAATAAAATCTTGATGTTTGAAGACGAAGAAGATGCGGCCCGGTATGCCCTGTTACTCGAAGCCCAAGATTTCCCCACCCCCAGCGTTGAGGAATTTCCCGCCGAAGAAATTGAAGAGTTTTGTCAAGAAGCGGGCTATGACTTTGAACTTGTCGAGTCGGGGCGTTTAGAAATTCCCCCGGAAGCCAATGTGGATCATCCGACAACGGCTCTCGACGAGACGACAAAACCGACCCCACCCACCGAGGATGTGCCGGAACGGGAGCGGGCCGGGGAAATGAGTGATGCTGAACTCGAAGCCCAACGCCGTTTTTTAGAAGGATTGCTATAACCCTGCCATGGAGCATTTAACCTCACGCGGGCATCTCCTCACGGAGCAAAATAACCCCAACAGTCAAACCCTCGATCAACTCAGTGCGGTGGAATTGGTGGATCTGTTTAACCAAGAGGATGCCCGCACCTTAGATGCGATCGCTGCTGCCCGTCTGGATCTGGCCGCTGCCATTGATCTCACCGCTGCGGCCCTGGCGGCGGGGGGTCGTTTGTTTTATGTGGGGGCGGGAACCAGTGGCCGCTTGGGGGTGTTGGATGCGGCGGAATGTCCCCCCACGTTTTGCACGCCGCCGGAGTTGGTGCAGGGGATTTTAGCCGGGGGAGCCGGGGCGATGTTTAAAAGCTCCGAGGCCTTGGAGGATCGTGCTGAGGATGGCGCAGCGGCGATCGCAGACCACGGGATTACCGCTCAGGATGTGGTGGTGGGCATCACCGCCGGGGGCACAACGCCCTACGTCCATGGGGCGTTGGGGAAAGCACGATCGCAGGGGGCGAAAACGATTTTTCTCGCCTGTGTGCCTGCCGAGCAAGTCCCCTGTGAGGTGGATGTGAATTTGCGCCTCCTCGTCGGCCCGGAAATTCTCGCCGGGTCAACCCGCCTCAAGGCCGGAACCGTGACCAAACTCGCCCTTAATATCCTCTCCACGTCGGTGATGGTGAAATTGGGCAAGGTTTACGGCAACCGGATGATTGATGTGGCGGTGACGAATACGAAACTGCGCGATCGCGCCCTGCGCATCCTCCAAGACCTCACCGACCTCGATCGCCCCGCTGCCGAAGCCCTCCTTGATGCCAGTGGCCAATGGGTGAAACTCGCTCTCCTGATGCATTGGGGCAACGTTGACGCAGAGCGGGGCCGTCACCTCCTGACCCTCCACGCAAACCACCTCCGCAACGCCCTCGCCGCCGCTAACGGGCAAGGGGCTTAAGCCCCTTGTTCTCCTGTTGTCCTCGTCGCAAACTACCTCCGCAATGCCCTCGCCGCCGCTAACGGGCAAGGGGCTTAAGCCCCTTGTTCTCCTGTTGTCCTCGTTCTCACTAGCCCCAGCCCTGCGATAACTTGTAGCCCTTTCCCATTCAACGCTAGGCTAAAGAAGCTTTCCGCACCCGCCCTCTAAATTTTATGTTTAGTCATTCAGAAGCGATCGCCACCCTTGCCATCATCGCCGTTGCCTCCGGATTCTTGATCTGGGGGTATAACCGCGCCAAGCCCTACGGCAAACTGGGCGTTCTCGCCTGGTTACAATCCGTCGTCCTGATTGCCCCGTGGCTGGTCTTTTTCGGCCTCGTTGCCCTGGGGGTCTATATCAACTTTGTGTTGATTATCCTGCTCCTCGTCGGGTCATCGGGGGTGTATATCTACCTCGGTAATCGTCTCCGGGCCGAAGGTCAAGACGAAATCATCCGCCAACGGGCCGCCCAACGCCTCGCTGCCGAAGCGGGCGAAACCGCCGCCGATGGTAGCACGCCCTCCACCGCTCTGAATCTTGAACCGGACACCTCCCCAATTCCCGTCGAAGACCTCCAAACCATCAAGGGCATTTTCGGCATTGACACCTTTTTCGCCACGGAAACGATCGCCTACCAAGATGGGGCCATTTTTCGGGGCAATCTGCGGGGGGAACCGGATACGGTGTACGATCGCCTCTCGACTAAACTCACCGACCTCTGCGGCGAACAATACCGCCTCTTTCTTGTGGAAAGCCCCGACGGTAAACCCATCGTCATCGTCCTCCCCAGCCGCAACGACCCCCAACCGATGACCCTGGGCCAGAAAAATCTCGCGATCGTTCTCCTCGTCGCCACCCTCGCCACCAGCATCGAAGCCGCTAGCCTCCTGCTGGGGTTTGATTGGTTTAGCGATCTGGGGCGTTATTTGGAACCGATCCCCATTGCCCTAGGCTTGTGGATCATTCTCGGTGCTCATGAATTCGGCCATTGGTTCTACGCCCAACGCTACAACATCAAACTAAGCTGGCCCTTCTTCCTCCCCAGTTGGCAGATCGGCACGTTCGGCAGCATCACCCGCTTTGAATCCCTCGTTCCCCACCGTTCCGCCCTTTTTGATGTGGCGATCGCTGGCCCCGCCCTCGGTGGGCTGCTCTCGTTTTTGATGTTGATGACGGGGTTAGTTCTTTCCCATCCCGGCAGTCTGTTCAAACTTCCCACCCAATTTTTCCAAGGCTCGATCCTCGTGGGGACGTTGGCGAAAACGATTTTAGGGAGCCAATTGGAGAATGCGATCGTTGATATTCACCCCCTCACCGTCATCGGTTGGCTTGGCCTCGTGATCACCGCCCTCAACCTCATGCCCGCCGGTCAACTGGACGGGGGCCGGATCGTTCAAGCCATCTATGGCCGCAAAACCGCCCGCCGCACGACGATCGCCACCCTTGTCGTCCTCGGCATCGTCGCCATCTTCAACGCCGCCAACCCGATCCCCCTCTATTGGGGCATCGTCATTCTCTTCGTCCAGCGCGACCTCGAACGCCCCAGCCTCAACGAACTCACTGAACCCAACGATGCCCGCGCCGCCCTCGGCCTCCTCGCCCTCTTCTTAATGTTGGCAACCCTGATCCCCCTCAGCCCCGGTTTAGCCGGTCGCCTGGGGATTGGTTAGGGTTTGAAATTCGCTAGGGAGCGATGTTCGCCTCTCTAGGCATAGCTACTGCTTATACAGAACGTTCTAAGGTTGACCTCCCCTGCGTTTAATCCCCCTCTGTAGTCAAGGCAGCGAGCTAGAAGGAGTGCATCCCAGTTATGCAATCCCTCACCCAACCCTCTCCCTCAGGAGAGGGCTTTTGGCTCCTTTCTCCTGCGGGAGAAGGGCTGGGGATGAGGGTGCTCCCTGGCGAGCCATGGGAATCTGCAAAAGTGGGATGCA
>NZ_JAQMTY010000033.1 GCF_028330765.1 Spirulina subsalsa CS-330
AGGATAAATCAATGGCGTTAGTCGTTGAGCCTAGCAACCCTCTGCAACTCTCGTTGTTTGAGTGGATAAATGGTCAGGTAACTGGCTGTTCAGAATCTCCCACTATAGCCCGTAGGGTTTAGTGGGGGAGTATGTCAAAGCTACATCCCTCAACTGATGGAACAGATTGATTTGTCCTTAGACTGACCGGTATCCCAGACTTCGGGGTCGCTCCAGATGCTGCACGATGGTTGATGCGATCGCGCTATTTCCGTGCAATGGGCATTAAAATAGTGCGATCGCAGTCACGTTTAAGGCGGCTCCGAACCCTGCCTAGATATAGCAGTAGACGAGTTTGTTAGGACATTTAAGTAGCGCACCCTGAGGGCCGTCGAAGGGTAAGCGGCCGGGTTTCGACGACCCTCAGCCCTCAAACTTACCGTGTTAAACAGCCTCTTCTGATACTCATTGGTGCAGCTTTGGTATAACCAAGGTATAACCGAAGAATAGAACGTTACGCTAAGGTCGCGATGAAAACTGCGATTTCACTTCCCGATACCGTCTTTGAACAGGCGGAGACACTGGCTCAACAGTTAGGGCTGTCGCGCAGCGAGCTCTACACAAAAGCGCTACAGGCTTACCTGAAAAAGTACAACCGTGAGCAAATCTTGCTCAAATTGAATCAAGTTTACGCGACAGAGTCCTCTGAACTTGATCCAGTGATGGCAAAAATGCAGTTGATGTCTTTGCCTCATGAGGATTGGTAATGTACCGGGGAGAAATTTGGTGGGCAAACCTACCCGATCCGGTAGGCTCAGAACCTGGATATCGTCGTCCCGTTTTGATCATTCAGGATGATACCTTTACCCAGAGCCAGATTAGCACTGTTATCGTCGTTATTATCACTTCAACTCTTCGTTTAGCGGAAGCACCAGGCAATGTATTATTGCCGCGTGGTGTATCGGGTTTGGCGAAAGATTCTGTTGTCAATGTCTCTCAAATTTTCACGATTGATAAAACGTTTTTGGCTGAGCGGATTGGTTCGCTACCAGACTATTTACAGGAGGAGATAGATGAGGGTTTACGAACAGTCTTGTATCTCTAGCAAAGTCAGCGAACAAGTCGATGGAGTGGCGAATATTCGTTCTTTGCTGCGTTGCAGTATGGTTCATCACCACTCATCTTAGATTGGTTAGGCGCTGAATTGGCGGCGGGGTGGTAGGTGACGATCGCAGTGGTGGCTTTCGTCCCTGGTGAGGTTGATGCGATCGCGCTATTTCCGTGCAATGGGCATTGAAATAGTGCGATCGTAGTTGTGTTTGGGCAATCCAATCACTAAGCTAATCGGCATCTAAATTGCATCCTAGTTTTTCTAAGCCCCTCTGTACAAGGGTTTCAGCGCAACTGGCACAATGTAGTTTGAATGCCGATCAGCTTACCAGATCAAATCATGTAATATCAAACAGCACAGGATAGTGCAAGGTCAGCTAAGGTAACTTAGTGAAGTTCCGTCTTCTCTGCCAATCCATGAAATTGTACATGGCTGGCATCTGGGAAAATATCAGCCAAGCGAGTGACAAGTTTTTGGCTCAAGTTTTGATCAAACAGTAGTTTCAAGCGGCACTCACAGAAGCAACTAAACGATGTTCACGATCAGCCGCAAATTCTAAGCAAGCTCTGATATCTGTTTCTGTCAGTTCTGGGAAGTCATCAACAATTTCAGGAATAGACATCCCAGCGGCTAGCCAGCCCAGAACGTCGTAAACCGTAATTCGCATGCGACGAATACAGGGTTTCCCTCCACGTTTATCGGGTTCAATCGTAACGATATCGCGATAGCTCATAACATAGACAGTCCGCTTGCGTATACCTAAGTCTAGAGCAGGCTAAACCTCGCTGCAACGGACGGCATTGGTCGTTTCTGCGTCCGGTGAGCTTCACCGTTAGGCGCTGAAATAGTTCGCGGCGGGGTGATAGGTGACGATCGCAGTGGTGGATTGTTCGGGGTAGAGTTGTTCGCTTTCGTCCATGGTGAGGTTGATGCGATCGCACCCCAGCAGCGCCAACTGCGTCACCTGATCCTGCATATTCGGGCAAGCCGGATAGCCGAAACTATAGCGCGACCCTTGATACCGTTGCTTCAACATATCCCGAATATTGTCCGGCTCCTGATCCCCATAACCCAGTTCGCGGCGAATCCGGGCGTGAGTCCATTCCGCCAACGCCTCCGCCATTTGCACCGCCATTCCGTGGAAATAAAGGTATTGCGTATAGTCATCCGCCGCAAACAATTTTTGGGACTGTTCCGTGGCAATTGCCCCCATCGTCACTGCTTGCATCGGGAACACATCGATCGCCCCCGACTCCACCGACGCGAAGAAATCCGCAATACAGAGCCGCCGCCCCGATCGCTGCCGGGGAAACTCAAACCGCGCCACCTCGCGCCGGGCCTCCGGCTGTTCCGGGTCGTAGATGATCAGCGTATTCCCCTCCGATTGACAGGGAAAATAGCCATAAATTACCGCCGGATCAAGGAGTTTTTCCACCACGACGCGCCGCTGCCATTGGGATAACAACGGCTCCACTTTTTCAGCGAGAAACGCATCGTATTCCTGCCGCGATTGGCCTTGGGGTTTGCGGAATTGCCACTGTCCGGCGAAGAGGGCTTGTAAGTCCAAATACCAAAACAGGGCTTCTAAGGAAATGTCTTGGGAGGTGAGGATTTTCGTGCCCCAAAATGGCGGCGTGGGGCGAGGAATGTTGGGATCGACGGCTTCAGAGCGGCGGGTATCGATTACTTTGGGTTCGTCGGGTTGAGAGGTGGATTGCTCCTCTTGGGGAGGTGCGATCGCGCTCCCATTCGTTTCACCCTCGGCAAATTCCCCTTGGAACCCCGTTAAATCGTCCCACGCCTCAGCCGCTTTCGCCGGCATCAGTTTATCCATAAAATGCAGGTCAGAAAACGCATCGCGCCCGTAAATCACCTGACCGTTATAGGTGGATTGACAATCACCATGGACAAATTTTGGCGTGAGTGCCGCACCACCTAAAATCACCGGCACGGTAATGCCCCGCTCATTAAATACCTGCAAATTTTCCTTCATAAAGGCGGTGGATTTTACCAGTAACCCACTCATGGCGATACAGTCGGCCCCATGTTCTTCGTAGGCCTTGATAATCGCATCGACGGGTTGTTTAATCCCTAGATTAATCACCTTATAGCCATTGTTAGACAGAATGATATCCACCAGGTTTTTACCAATGTCGTGAACATCTCCTTTCACGGTGGCAATAATAAATGTGCCTTTGCGATTATCTTCCCCTTCTTTTTTCTCCATGAAGGGTTCTAAATAGGCAACGGCGGCCTTCATCGTTTGGGCGGATTGCAACACAAAGGGGAGTTGCATTTGACCCGATCCGAACAGTTCCCCCACCACCTTCATACCATCGAGGAGGAACACATTAATAATATGCAGAGGCTCAAACTCTTGGCGGGCTTCTTCTAAGGCTTCTTCGAGGCCAAGGCGTTCACCGTCGATGATGTGCTGTTTGAGGCGTTCATCAATGGGGAGATTCTTATCAACGGCTTCGCTTTTTTTCGCTTTTTTCCCGGCGAAGAGATCGGTGATTTTGCCGAGGGGATCATAGGTGCAGATGTCGCCATCAAATTCCCGCAGATCGTAGATTAAATCGCGGCAGATTTTTTGATGGTCGGGGTCAATTTTCGCCATCGGTAAAATCTTGCTGGCACTAACGATCGCGCTATCCAACCCCACCGCCATCGCCTCATGTAAAAACACCGAATTCAACACCTGCCGCGCTGCTGCATTTAACCCAAAGGAAATGTTAGACACCCCTAAGAGAATGTGACAATCGGGGAGTTCTTCCCGAATGCGCTGGATCGATTCAATCGTCGCTTTGCCGTTTTCGCGATCTTCTTCGATGCCGGTGGAAATGGGCAGGGCGAGGGGGTCAAAAAAGATTTCATGGGCGGGGATGCCGTGGGCGATCGCAGCGTCGTAGGCTCGTTTAGCGATCGCAAATTTCCGTTCCGCCGTTCGCGCCATCCCCTCCTCATCGATCGTGCCGACAACAATCCCCGCCCCGTACCGCTTCGCCAGATCGAGCACTTGATAGAAACGCGGCTCGCCGTCTTCGTAGTTCGTCGAGTTGAGGATACATTTCCCCCCCGCCACCTTTAGCCCCGCCTCCATTTTTTCCCATTCCGTCGAATCGAGCATCAACGGCAGCGTCACATTATTCACCAACCGCGACGCGAGTTCGTGCATATCTTTCACCCCGTCGCGCCCCACATAGTCCACATTGACATCGAGAATATGCGCCCCTTCCTTGACCTGAGCCTTGGCGAGGGAAATCAAGCCGTCCCAATCTTCATCGTTCAACAGGGTGCGGCATTTTTTCGAGCCGCTGGCGTTGAGCCGTTCCCCGACGATTAAAAAGGAATTGTCTTGGGTGTAGGGTTGGGTGCTGTAGATCGAGGCGGCGGCGGGTTCGTAGTGGGGCTGGCGGCGTTTGGGGGTGAGGGTTTGGCTCATCTCCGCTAGGGCCTGGATATGGTCGGGGCGCGTGCCACAACAGCCGCCGATGATCTGTACGCCCAAGTCTTCGATGAAATGCATCAACGACATCCGCAATTCCATCGGCGTGAGCTTGTAATGGGCTTGGCCGCCGACGTTTTCCGGCAGTCCAGCGTTGGGCACACAGGAGACGATGAAGGGGGAATGCTCCGCGAGATATTTAATATGCTCTTTCATCAAGTCGGGGCCGGTGGCGCAGTTCAGCCCCAGGATGTCGATGGGATAGGGTTCAAGAATCGCCAAGGCGGCGGCCATTTCTGTCCCGACGAGCATCGTGCCCATCTGCTCCATGGTGACGGACACCATCAAGGGGAGGCGATCGCCCTTCTCTTCAAACACCTGCTCAATCCCGTTTAACGCCGCTTTAATTTGCAGCACATCCTGACAGGTTTCCACCAAGAGCAAATCCACACCGCCATCATAAAGAGCCGTGGCCTGTTCAATATAGGCCGCCTGCAAACTGTCGAAATCAATATGGCCGAGGGTGGGAAGTTTCGTGCCGGGGCCAATGGAACCGGCCACAAAGCGGGGTTTTTCGGGGGTGGAAAATTCAACGGCGATCGCCTTCGCCAATTCCGCCGCCGTTTTGTTGAGTTCATAGGCGCGATCGGCCAGGTCATATTCCGCCAAGACAATCGACGTACCGCCAAAGGTATCGGTTTCGATCACATCCGCCCCAGCCGTGAGAAACCCCCGATGCACCGTCCCCACCGCCTCCGGTTTCGTCACCACGAGATATTCATTACAGCCCTCATATTCGGGCCCGCCAAAATCCGCAGCGGTGAGGTTTTGTACCTGTAAATTGGTTCCCATCGCCCCATCAAAAACAAGCACGGGGCGTTCTGGGCTGTGGAGACGGTTTAAAAATGCGCTGTTCATGGCTGCGGCAGAGGAGGAGGGCTGATTAATGTAATTTAATAGTTTAAATCGGTGGCTTTGTATTATGCAAAGTTTCTGCGCCTATTTACGGACAGGACTTACGCAGGGATACACACAAACAAGGGGCTTAAGCCCCTTGCCTCAACGAAAAACTGAGAGATTAGCCAGAAATTTGCGTAAGTCCTGACGGATTGTGATGCGTGGATCATGTCGTTGTCGGGCGTTTCTTTGGGTTGGTTTTGTGAGGTGGAGCAAGGGGCTGGAGCCGCCTTGTCTGGGTTATGGGGGCAAGGGGTTAAATCGGTCTTGCTTAGAGAGCTGTGCCCTGTGATCTGTTGGCGTTGAACGGCGTAAAGTCCTGTCAACTTTCCCCCGATTTTGTAATCAAAATCACAAAACTTGAGACAATGAAGAGATTCCATAGCCTCCTTTGCGTCTATGTCCCGCACGTATCCCGATATTTATGTACCGGACGCGATCGCCGAATCCCTCGCCCAACTGCCCCCCATCCCCACACCACCACAGCGCCCCTATTTCCAACCCCCCCCTCAAGTCATTCCCTTCCGTGCGTTATTGCCCCTTGCGCCCCTCTTGATTCTCCTCCTGATCAGCCTTGCCAGCCAAAGCTCGGCGTTCTTTTTACTGGCTTTTTTGCTTTTTCTGTTGGGCAATGTGGTGTTAATTGGCGGCGCGTTGATCACCTACCCCCAGCGGCGCAAACGGTTTTTAAAACGAGTGCAGCAGTATCAGAAAAAATATCAACATTACACCCAGCAAGTGGAACAACTCCACCGCATCGAAAAAGTCTCAGACTATCAACGCCATTTACAGCAAATCCAAAACACCCTTAGCACCACAGTCCCCCCACTCCCGATCTCAACAAATGTTCAAAAAGGAGTCTCTGAGGCTCATTTTCTCGCTCATCTTAATCACTATTTTCCAGGGCGAATTCATACCGATCTGGGCTTAAAAATTCCCCGGTATCAATATCCCTACACTCCTGATTTTTGCTATATCCAAGGGGATCTACATATTGATATTGAAATTGACGAACCCTATATCTACAAAACCCAAAAGCCCTATCACTGTTACCCCGACCCACGGGAAACGAAACGCCATACTTTTTTTTTAGTCCGACATTGGCTGATTATTCGGTTTGCAGAGGAGCAGGTTTGTCGTCATCCCAAGTCCTGCTGTAAAGCGATCGCGCAACTCGTCGGCCAAATCACCCGCACCCCCTTAGACGAATCCTGGAGCACCATTTCAGACCTCAAACCCGTGCCCCGTTGGGATGAAGCGATCGCTCAATCTATGGTACAACGTCGCTATCGGGATAGCTATTTGCGAGTGTTTTAAGCCCTTAGCGAGGAGTGCATCCCAGTTATGCAATCCCTCACCCAACCCTCTCCCTCAGGAGAGGGCTTTTGGCTCCTTTCTCCTGCGGGAGAAGGGCTGGGGATGAGGGTGCTCCCTGGCGAGCCATGGGAATCTGCAAAAGTGGGATGCA
>NZ_JAQMTY010000034.1 GCF_028330765.1 Spirulina subsalsa CS-330
CAGGATAAATCAATGGCGTTAGTCGTTGAGCCTAGCAACCCTCTGCAACTCTCGTTGTTTGAGTGGATAAATGGTCAGGTAACTGGCTGTTCAGAATCCCCCACTATAGCCCGTAGGGTTTAGTGGGGGAGTATGTCAAGCTCAAGAATAAGCACCGAGCAGAGGAGCAAAGGAGCAGTTATGAGTCTTAATGGTGTCAGTAATGTCGCGATCGCAACTGTTTTAGTCGATAGTGGATTCTCTCTACAGTCCGTGACAAGCCTCGCTCATGTCCTGGGCTTACTGTGCCTCGCGTTGCTCTTTAGTGCAGTGCCCGGAACCCTCGCGTATTTAGTCGCAAACCGTCGTCATGTGCCCTGCAATCGCCTCACCTTGATGATTGTGTTGATGGCGACATTCCTTAGCCTTGCCTTGCTCGGCGAAACGTGGCAATGGTTTCATCCCCATTCCGTGGGGGCGATCGCGCTCCTGTGGATCACCGTCATCTGTGGGCTGGACTTGCTCGTGATCCTCTTGCCTCGGTTTGAGAAGATCCTCTCTCTCCCCAGTGCCAATCAGTTGGTGCTCGTGAATCAAGTCATGCAGCGGGAAATCAATGAACGCAAACAGGCTGAAGCCACCCTCAAACAATTAAACGAAGAACTGGAAATGCGGGTCGAACAGCGCACCCGTGCCCTCCAAAGCACGCTCCAAAAACTCCAGTTAGAAATGCTAGAGCGTCACGAAGCCGCAGCGGCTCTCCGCACCTCTGAAGCCACCTTAATCGATCGCAACACCCAACTCGAAGCCACGGTGCGAGAACTGCGAGCCACCCAAGCCCAGTTAGTCCAGAGCGAAAAAATGTCGAGTCTGGGGCAAATGGTGGCAGGCATTGCCCACGAAATCAATAATCCCGTCAACTTCATCTACGGTAATCTCAGTCATCTCCAAGAATACGCCACGACGTTAGCAAATATTTTGACCCTCTATCGAACCTATCACCCTGAACTCGATGAGCAGATTAGTCAGATCTGCGATCTTGAAGAGTGGGAGTTTATCCAAGCTGACTTTTCCCGCATTCTCCAATCCATGGATGTCGGCACGAGTCGGATTCGTGACATTGTGCGATCGCTCCGTAATTTCTCCCGCCTTGACGAAGCCGAACGCAAGTATGCCGATCTGCACGATGGTCTAGATTCCACCCTGATGATTCTCAACCGCCGGCTCAAAGCCGGCAGCGATCGCCCCGAAATCAAGATTATTAAACAGTACGATCAGCTACCCGCCCTCGAATGCTACCCCGGTCAACTCAATCAAGTGTTTATGAACTTGTTGGCCAATGCGATCGATGCCCTCGAAGAGCACCAACCCGACCAACCCGCGATCGAAATTTCCACAGCACAAACGGATCAGTGGATCACGATCCGCATCAAAGACAATGGCATTGGCATGAACTCCCAAACCTTAACGAAGGTCTTTGATCCCTTCTACACCACCAAGCCCGTCGGTCGTGGCACAGGCTTAGGGCTGTCCATTAGTTATCAAATCATCGTTGACAAGCACCACGGCCATCTTCAATGCACCTCGCAATTTGGGCAAGGAACTGAATTTCAAATTGTCTTACCCGTTACCCCCGCCCATCTCGAAGCCGTCCCCACTCTTCTCTCGCCTGCTGCCCACATTGTACCCCAATTAATCTCTGCCTAATCCCCCGTCCCCACCGGGGCCTGACAACCATGGGCTAAGGAGCATCTGGTAAATCAAACAGCACCGTATTCATGTAAAAATCTGCCCAGTCATCCCCAAAGGCAGCCGCGAGCACGCGACGGGTTTTATCGTTTTGGCGTTGTTTGGTGCAGTAGTTGGCTTGGCCGTGCCAGTTGGCATGGATTTGATCGGGGGGTAGGGGGGATGCGGCGATCGCCTGCTGACAATGGATCGTTAAAAAGCTCTCAATCCGCTCAATAAACGCCGTTTCTTCCGTCTCCCCCTCCGGACGAATAAACAAACAAAAGTCCGAAAAAATATCTCCCCAGTCCGGCAACTCGCGCACCTGGGAAAACTGCGGCGCGGGTAAGGCGTGCAATGCCGTTTGATAACCGAGGGGTAACTGTCGATCAAGTTGAGTGGGGGACAGATCGACGATCGCCGCACTAATTTGGCCCCGTCCCCCCACCAAATCACAGCCGAACATGGGCAACGCATGATCCAAATTAGGAAACATCACACAATGGAGAATGTCGAGATTTTTCCCCACCTTGGCGAGTTCTAAATGGAGTTTGCGAAACGAGCGGGTTTGATAGCAACGGTTTTCAATCCGGAGCCGCTCCCCTTCGAGCTTGCCTTCCACATAGCCCAATTCCTCCGGCAGGGGGTAGGGTTCGAGGTCAAGTTCCTGATGCCAAACCTGAAGAATGCAATTCGCCAATCGTTCGATCAGGGGATGCAGTTCGGTGCGGAGTTGGGGCGGGTTGGCGATCGGGGACATAGGGGTTTCCATTCCTTCAGCAGCGTGCAACATCAAGCATATACTGGGGGTGATCCCGGCCTGGCCGAGAGATTACAAAACATTAAGTTCAGTCAGGATGAAAGCAATATGTTTGGTTTAGGTTGGCCCGAAGTGGCCGTGATTGCAGTGGTGGGGATTCTCATTTTTGGCCCGAAAAAAATTCCCGAATTTGGCAGTGCCCTCGGCAAAACATTGCGGGGATTTAAAGACGAAATGGAAAATCCCAGCCCGGATGAAAATGAAGAAGAGGAGAGCGATCGCCCCTAAAGATCCCCATCCCCCACTCTCCACCCATTCCGCTCCGAAATTCCCGACCGGAATCAGTGTAGAATGTTAAGAAATCTATAGTTTCCTTGCCCCGTTTGAGGTCAACCATGTCGCTTCCTATTCGCAACGTCGCCATCATCGCCCACGTCGATCACGGCAAAACCACCCTTGTTGATGCCCTGCTCAAACAATCCGGAATTTTCCGCGAAGGCGAAGATGTGCCCGACTGCGTCATGGACTCCAACGACTTGGAACGGGAGCGCGGCATCACGATCCTCTCCAAAAACACCGCCGTCCGCTACAAAGACACCCTAATCAACATCGTGGACACCCCCGGCCACGCTGATTTTGGCGGTGAAGTCGAGCGCGTCCTCGGCATGGTAGACGGCTGCATCCTGATCGTCGATGCCAACGAAGGCCCGATGCCCCAAACCCGCTTTGTCCTCAAAAAAGCCCTCGAAAAAGGCCTGCGCCCCATCGTCGTCGTCAACAAAATCGATCGCCCCAATGCCGACCCCGATGCCGCCGTGGATAAAGTCTTTGACCTGTTCGTCGAACTGGGCGCAGACGATGATCAGTGTGATTTCAACACCCTCTACGCCTCTGGCCTCGATGGCTACGCCAAAGAAACCCTAGCCGAAGATGGCCAAGATATGGAGCCGCTGTTTAATGCCATCTTGCAGCATGTTCCCCCGCCGGCCGGTGATCCCGAAAAGCCCCTCCAACTCCAAGTCACCACCCTGGACTATTCCGAGTATTTGGGGCGGATTGTGATTGGTCGCATCCACAACGGCACGATCTTCGCGGGACAACAGGCCGCCCTCTATAAAGATGATGGCAGTATTGTGAAAACCAAAATTTCTAAACTCCTGGGCTTTAACGGCTTGGCGCGGGTGGAAATCCCCGAAGCCTCTGCCGGTAATATTGTGGCGGTGGCGGGGTTCGCCGATGCCAATATTGGCGAAACGATTACCTGTCCGGACAATCCCCAGGCGTTGCCGCTGATTAGCGTTGATGAACCGACGTTACAGATGACGTTTTCGATTAATGATTCGCCCTTTGCGGGTCAGGAAGGGAAGTTTGTCACGTCGCGGCAATTGCGCGATCGCCTCTACCGCGAATTGGAAACCAACGTCGCCCTCCGCGTCGAAGAAAGCGATTCCCCGGATAAATTTTCCGTCTCCGGTCGGGGTGAATTGCACCTGGGGATTTTGATCGAAACCATGCGCCGCGAAGGGTACGAGTTCCAAGTGTCTCAACCCCAGGTGATTTATCGCGAAATCTCCGGCCAACCCTGCGAACCGTTTGAATATCTCGTCTTAGACGTGCCTGAAGCTGCTGTGGGCAGTTGCATCGAACGTTTGGGGCAGCGCAAGGGTGAAATGCAGGATATGCAAGTGGGGATCAACGGCCGCACCCAACTGGAATTTGTGATTCCGGCCCGGGGTTTGATCGGTTTCCGGGGTGAATTCATTCGCCTGACGCGGGGTGAAGGGATTATGAACCATAGTTTCTTGGAATACCGGCCGCTGCTGGGGAATGTGGAAACCCGCTACAACGGTGTGATTGTGGCCTTTGAGGAAGGGACGGCGACGTTCTATTCCTTGAAAAATGCGGAAGATCGCGGTGTGTTCTTCATTGAACCGGGCACGCGGGTCTATAAAGGTATGATCATCGGGGAGCACAATCGCCCCCAAAACCTGGATCTCAATATCTGCAAAGCGAAGCAACTCACCAACCATCGCGCTGCGAGTGGGGATGAATTGGTGCAACTACAAACGCCGGTGGAGATGAATTTGGAGCGGGCGTTGGAATACATTGGCCCCGGTGAATTGGTGGAAATCACGCCACAATCGATCCGGTTACGCAAAATCGACATGAAGAAGCTGGCCAAACGCTAGAGTTATCTCCGGTTGTTGCAGCGATCGCAACAATAGAATCCCGCTCATTCCGATCAAACTGATCCGGTGCGTGGCACTGGGTCAGTTTGATCTGCTCTGTCGGCGTTGTCATCCTTCGGGATGGTGTGGGGGATTTTGGGGGTTGAGGCGATCGCAGCGATCGCCCGCTGTCCCCGCTTTTCCTCGCTCATGCTGGCAAACTTGATGAATTTCAGTGTGATATGTTTAGGGTATGTAAGATTCGCTCTAGATGCTCTGAGTGTGTCTTACGTCTAGCCCTTGTACCGCAATAGCCATCTCGTCGCATTAGGGTGCTGAAGTTGAGTGGGCTGGGCAGTTACTATTGTGAGTCATGCCGAGCTTGATTGGAACACGCAGTCATCCGAAAATTCCCTAACCATGTCCTTATCTCCCCAAATTTCAACCGATCAAGATTTGATCAACAGCCTTGATCCCAGCGCGATGGATCAAATTCTGTTCTATCTGGCGTTTAGTGCGATGCGAGTGGGTGGCCATCGCCATGGTGCATTTTTAGATGCCGCCGCCACCGCCGCGAAATGTGCGATCTACACAACCTACATCGAGCAGGGTGAAAACATCCGCATGACGGGGCATTTGCACCACATTGAGCCGAAGCGGGTGAAGGTGATTGTCAATGAAATCCGCCAGGCATTGACGAAAGGGAAACTCTTGAAGATGCTGGGGTCTCAAGAACCGCGCTATCTAATTCAGTTTCCCTATGTGTGGCTGGAAAAATACCCTTGGGAAGCGGGGCGATCCGTGTTAGCCCACGCATCGCGCCTGGTCCAAACCAATCTCACGGGGGAACAAAAACAATACATTGAAGATAAACTCCCCGCCGATTTACCCAATGCGCAATTGATCAACTCATTTCAGTTTTTTGAATTGATTGAGTTTTTGCATTTGCGATCGCAAGAAGAACTCCCCGCCGAACGTCGCATGACCATGAGCGAAGCCCTCGGCGAACATATCAAACGCCGCCTGATCTACTCCGGTACCGTGATGCGCGTCGATAACCCCTGGGGCCTCCCCTTCTATGCCCTCCTGCGCCCCACCTATTCCCCCAGCGGCCCAGAAGAACGCACCTACACCATGGTGGACGATACCGCCCGCTTTTTCCGCATGATGCGCGATTGGGCCGAGGAAAAACCCCACGCCATGCGCCTCCTCGAAGAACTCGACATTCCCCCCGAAAACCTCGAAGCCGCCAAGGCCGATTTAGACCATGTGATCCGGGCATGGGCCGATCAATGGCACGAACAAGGCAATCCCACCATGGTGCTGCAAATGGTCTTTGGTGATCCGCAAGAAACCTAGATCTCTAAGGTCAGAGGCGACCAGGGTCTACAGCAAGACAAAAAAAGGAGGCTTCCGAATGGAAGCCTCCTTACTATCAGGGTGCATCTACTGAATTTCACTATACTGGCTGGGGCTGGGGGGTTGATCCCCCTACCATGAAGCTCCCATCAAATTTTGTATAAATTTTGTATAAACTTCTGTTGACACTCTCCGGCGTAAACGCACGAAGATTCTTAATTCAGCGACTGACCTTTAAGCACCGTATCTCTTTCGAGCAATCCTCAAACCTGCCAACCGTGAAAAACACCAATTAACGAGCCTGATTTACAGCAACCCCA
>NZ_JAQMTY010000035.1 GCF_028330765.1 Spirulina subsalsa CS-330
ATAGCTTCGGCGTGGGCTTTAAGCTCGGCTTGGGTTTGGGTATCCATTAGGTTGTGTTTCGGGTTCTGATTCCATGATGCCGATTTTAGCTTGCTTCTCTCCTGAGCATTTATACTCATTGCATAACTGGGATGCACCCATATTCTGACTCGTGTGGCAAAACGTCGTTTGTTCCCTATTGACCCGTGGCAAAGTGTTGCAGAACATTTTGGGGCACAAATTCTTGACCCTCGTTTACGGGCTTATGCTTGGTTAGCAGACTATCTCTTAAGCGATCCATCAAACGACCGTTACCGTGTTCCGGCTGGGGTTTTAGATGCTGAAACTGTTTGGTCAATTGTGCTCAATCGCGAGTTAAAGATCACGGACGAACGGCCCGATCTCCAATCGTTATTGGAATGGTCATTAAACCCCCAAGCCATCGCCAACTATCAGCATCTTGATCCCAACCTAAAAACAATTATTCACAATCGATTAATCGAGACAGCCGGAAACACGGTCTCTTCCCTACTAACTTATTTGGATTGTGGGGAGCGATCGCATCCTATCGCGATGGGTATTGTCTTGGATGTGCTCTTTCACCCGGACAATCAGGGGAAGTGCGATCGCGCCATTGGTAAATTAGAAGAACGCTATTTTCAAGGACAAGCCCTAGATGCTTCCACCCTCAAACCTTGGCAAACTGTAACCGCTCGACTTTTAAAACAAGACCCTGCGTTATTTACCACAGTCCAACACCCCGTAGATGAACTCTTACAAGAATTGGGAGTCGATGCCTATGCCGATGTGAGCCACTTATCAAAAACAGGCTTTGAGCAACGTTTACAGCAGTGGGGAGAACATCTCAATGTACTCTTACAGACCGATTCTCAACCCTGGACAGAGGCCAATTTTGTTCAATTACAGGAAGCATTTCAAAAACTATTAAGCAGCCAAGCCTATACACCAACATCGCGACTTGCCCTCTCCCTCACCATGGCAATGCGCTTAGTACAATGGCTGAAGCAAACAAACGGAATCCTAGCATCAGAACCCAACAATTTTGAAGAGGCGGCACAGATTGAACGGATGCTGGGCTGTTGGCTGGATCGCGCTCGATTTGCCCTAGTGGGAGGCAGCGATCGCCCCCACTTAGCCCATACTTATACACAGTTATTTCAGAAAATAACCACCCATCGAGAACATTTATCCCAGCAATTCGCCGATTGCTTAGTTAAAGCAACAGTGAGTCATGATCTAGGCCGCAACGTGATTCCGGTCGAGGGTATTTTAAGCACCATGATCGCGCCTATTGCCGCCCAACAATTTATTTTACTAATTGTCATGGATGGTATGAGTCTCAGTATTGCCATCACTCTCCTTGAAGAGCTAAGCTCACCTCAATCGGATTGGCAATTACTCCAGCCCAAAACATCAAAAACTCCCATAACTCTGGGTTTAGCCACAATTCCCTCAGATACCAAAACATCTCGGAGTAGTCTGTTGAGTGGACGACTGTGCCAAGGAAATGCCGATCACGAAGCCAAAGTATTTACCCAGTCTGCCAACTTCACCAAACGTCGTCGCGGCCATAAACCGCCGATTCTATTCCATAAAGCAGACTTACGCGATGACGCTCAAGTGAATCTAGCGTCCAATGTTAATGCCGCGATTCACGATCCAAAGCAGTCTATTGTGGGCGTTGTTGTGAATGCCATTGATGATCACTTAGATAAGGGAGAACAAACCGATATTTCCTGGTCTGTTGAAACCATTAAAAGCCTTGCTGCATTGCTCCAAGCTGCGAAAGAGAGTCACCGTATTGTGTGTTTAACGAGCGATCACGGTCATGTTTTAGACCATGCGGCCCGGTATGTCGCGGCCACCGGCGGCGAGCGCTGGCGCGTCGTCCAAGACTCAGAATTAATCAAAGACTATGAGCGCAAAATAACGGGCGATCGCGTTCTCGGCTCATCGGATCATACGCTCATTACGCCTTGGACTGAAACCGTTCGCTACACCAAGAAAAAACATGGGTATCATGGCGGGATTAATCCCCAGGAAATGTTGGTCGCGATCGCGCTCCTCTGCCCAAAAATGCAACATCACTGCCCTGATGGCTACCAAGTCGGTAGCCTAGAGCCTCCAGAGTGGTGGCAGCTTCAGTCAAAACCCCCTGTCGCATGACCCCAGAGGAAGTGCGATCGCACCAAGGCACTTCACCGCAACATCACATCTTGTCTCAAATCATTTTGTGGAACGGGAAATTTCCTCTATGATAGGAATGAGTTTTACGGTCATCCCGACCAAATCATAGCTAGCTGCCTGAATTGCGACGGACAGCCCATAGCAATATACCCTTGGAGGTAAATCCACCCACACAGGATTGAACCCCTCAGGAGAAGCAACTCCCAAGAGGTTCGACAAACAGTTTCATATTGAGTTAACCCCTCTTTCCAAGCTGTATCCAGCAGCACAGGAAAGATGAATCGGGTTGAACAAGCGCTTTAACGAACCGAGTTGAACAAGCGCTACCAAAACAAATGATGCTTCCACACATCTGTATGTAATTGTAGCGTGTCGTTCGCCTTCGGTCAAAGTATCCTTTACCGAATTTTTTGTCATGCTCAATTTTCACCACCGACAAGAATGGCTCAACTCCGCTGTTGATGCGGATCTCATCACTCTCAATGTTCACAGTTTTTCATCCCTAGCCACCTGCGCCGACCATCTTTTTTACGGACTGACCCCCACCCAACGCCGCAACGACGGACGACTGCGGGAAAAGTGGCTGCGCCGCTATGCCCACCTCGACCAGGGGGGCTGGTGGTGTCAGGGCGTGGATGTCTTCACCTTGGCGGCTTCGGCCTGGGGCTGTCTCAAACCCGATACGCCCAGGGTTGACCCCACGAAAAACAAACCCATCAAGTACGAACACCCTCCCCAGGTTCCCACGGAGCTGTTTGCGCTCCAGGTTTCTGACGCGGTGTGGTCACGCATTGCGGCGCGGTGGGGCGTGCCGAGGGTGGGGGATTCGTTTTGGCAATGGGTGCTTACGAACCCGGCAGTTCCTCTAGTGATTACCGAGGGGGCGAAAAAAGCCGGGGCTTTGCTGACGGCGGGTTATGCGGCGGTGGCGCTGCCGGGGATTTTCGGCGGCTATCGACAATCTCGCGATGCGGCCCATCGGGTGATTGGGCTGCCCCGGTTGATTCCGGCGCTCCAGGTCTTCGCTGTACCGGGGCGATCGGTGACGCTGGCTTTCGATGAAGACCAGAAAGCCTCGACCCGTCTCCATGTGCGCCAAGCCATCCGCAAAACCTCCCACCTCCTCCAGCGCCAGGGCTGCACCTGCCACGTCATGACCTGGACCACTGACCATAAGGGAATTGATGATTTGATTGTGGCGCGGGGGGTCGGGGCGGCCCATGCGGCCTATGATGCGGCGTTGGAGGTGGCGCTTTGGGATGCGCTGCAACTCAATCAGTTGACCGCTGTGGTGGATGTGGAGGTGTGCGATCGCTTTCTCACCGCCGTTCCTGTGCCTGAGACCGCTCAGATTGTCGCCCTCAAATCTCCCAAGGGAACCGGGAAAACCCAATGGCTCAGCACCCAGGTGGCGGCAGCCATTGAGCAGGGACAACGGGTTTTGGTGTTGACCCATCGGGTGCAGTTGGGGAGTGCATTGTGCGATCGCTTCGGCATTGACTACATCACCGAAGTCCAAGACTCAGAAACCGCCGGCATCCTAGGCTACGGTATTTGTGCCGACTCCCTCCACCCCACCTCAAAAGCACGGTTTAATCCAGCAGATTGGGAAGGGGCGCTCTTGATTGTGGACGAAGTGGAGCAGGTGCTTTGGCATCTCCTCAATGCCAATACCGAGGTGAAAAAACACCGCACCGCCGTACTCCATACCCTGCGCGAACTGGTTTACCACGTCCTCGCCGGCCAGGGGCGTATCTTTCTCGCCGATGCGGATTTAACCGACATCAGCCTGCACTACTTCACCGGCTTGGTGCAGGACTGGGGCGAACCGATCCGTCCCTGGATTCTCGTCAATACCTGGCAACCCGCTGCCGGTCGCGCCCTCACCTGGTACGACGATCCCGAACCCACCGGACTGATCGCCGATTTAGAGCGCCACATTGCCGCAGGCGGTATTCCCTTTGTCTGCACCAGTGCCCAAAAAACCAAATCCACCTGGAGTTCTCGCAATCTAGAACGCTACTGCCGCGAACGCTTCCCCCACCTGAAGATTCTCCGCATCGATTCCGAGTCCATTGCCGAACCCGGTCATCCCGCCTGTGGCTGCATGGCCCATCTCAATACCCTCCTGGCAGACTATGACCTGGTGATTGCCTCGCCGAGTATTGAAACGGGCATCAGTATTGATCTTGACCATTTCACCTCGGTGTGGGGCATCGCCGGGGGCGTACAAACCTGCGACGCGGTGCGTCAGGCGCTCAGTCGGGTGCGGGCAGATGTGCCGCGCTTTCTCTGGGCAAAATCCCAGGCGATCGGGGTGGGGACGATTGGCGATGGCTCCTGTCATTGGCAGCAACTGCTCCAAAGTCAGCGCCGCCAAACTCGCCTCCATGTCCAGACCCTCCTCGCTGCCGGGTGTATACCGGAACTAGGGGAGGATACCTTTCACACGCTACCCTTGGAAATCTGGGCGCAGCGTGGGGCGTTGATCAATATCCAAGCTCGGCAATATGCTACCCAAATTCTCGCCGGATTGTTACAAGAGGGCTATCAACTGACGACAGTACAGACCCATCTACCGACCGGACACCCTCACCCCGTTAAAGACACCATGACTCAACTCAAAACCGAGGCCTACCAAGAGGACTGTGATGCGATCGCCCAAGCCCCAGACCTCAACGATACTGAACTGCAACGACTCCAGGAACAGCGACAGAAAACCCCAGAGGAGCGCTCCGCCCAGCGCAAGGCCGAACTGGCCCGCCGCTATCCGGGGCTGGAGGTCACGCCGGAGCTGATTCAAAAGGATGACCGCTGTTACTTTAAACGTCTGCAACTCCATTACTATTTCACGGTGGGCCGGCAGTATGTGCTAGAGCGCGATCGTCAACAGTTTGACCACCTCCGGGAACGAGACCCCCAAGGTCGTTTGTTTGAACCGGATTTTAACGGCTCCCAGATTGCCGCCCAGGTGATGGCCCTAGAACGTCTCAACATCGCCCAGTTCCTGGAACCCGATGCCACCTTCACCCAGGAGAGCATCCGACCCTGGTTTGAGATGCTGCTCCACTATCGCCGCGACATCAAGACCTTCCTCAATGTCACGATTCACGAAAACCTCAAACCGATCCAAGCCGCCCAAAACCTCCTGGGCAAGATGGGCTTAAAACTCGATTTCCTCTACCGGCGCGGCAAGATGGGGGAACAGGTGCGGGTCTATGGGGCGGCGGTGATTCCCGATGACCGGGAGCGGGTCTTTGCCCATTGGCAGGCACGGGATGAAGCCCGGTGTAGCACCCCCCCATCAATAGCCATCCCGGCTTAATAGAGAGATTAACTTCCACCTCTCTCTACCCACCCTCAGAGAGTCTACTCCCCAAAAAAGCAGAGCAAACCCAGCAGCCCCCAGCCGGAGTCACCAGGCAAAAGAAGGGGTCAGGGTTAAAGAGGAAGGAGCCAAACAACCCAAACTAGAGAGAATCAGGGTCAATACCCAGCTCCTGAAGTTTAGCCAACGCTGCCTCTAGCTTCTGTGCCGTGTCCTGCTCCTGCGCCAACGCTGCGACCGGATCTCGGAAGGGTGCCCCATCCGGGTAGAATACCGCCAAGCCATCCTCAAACAGTTCAAAGCGAATCTTCAGCAGTGGGGATGTCCAGGGTAAACAGAGAGCAGTCACGAGGGTGCAGATCTCATCGGGTTGCTCGCGCACAAAGCCCCAAAAGTCTTGCCGTTGCGGGTCATAGTAGTACATCTCCAAGACCCCGTAGTCGTCGTAGAATTTTTGCTTCAGCGCCATTTCCCGGCGTGTATTACCCGGCGAGAGAATCTCAAAGATGACTTGAGGCGCAACGTTGTCTTCTTCCCACTGTTTGTAGCTACCGCGATAGCCCGGTGGACGCCCTAACGCCACGAGGACATCAGGAGCCTGGCGGGGGGCAGGGGGAGTCTCTACTTCGACGGGATACCAAAGCAAATCGCCAGCGACGAACGCCACCTCATCCTTGAGGAGATGTTTGAGGTTAGTGGCAAGGCGGACGATCCATTCATACTGTTCCGTATTGTCCGCCATGGGTTGACCATCAGAATCGGGGTAGAGAGTGTGGGGAGTAACAGAAGCGTGAACCATGAATCCCAAATCCATGAAGTGATTGAAGCTGGGTTCATTATAACGACGAGTCATGACCTTCGTGTAGTAAGCTCGATCGTATCCAATCAGGACTTATTCAGAAGAGAAAAAAGCAGGGCCAGAAGATGGAAAAATTCACCCCAAAGGATTACTTTCAGTACCGGTTGAATAGTCCTGTTAACTACACCATTACGAACGGGAGCATGTCAGGTTTGTCTTAGTGATGCAGAACAGCCCTGAAATAATGAAAAATCTTTGTTTTCTTGGAGTCAATAGTACAAACTAAGTAAAAGAGGACTAAGTACAGGACAAAAATCGGATAGGGTTGAAGAGAGGGGCGCTAAAAGAGGCAGAATCGAAGAAAAAGCGGCGGAGCAGGTCAAAACCATAACGAAATAGACTCCGAGCGCTACGACCATGGGACTTGATCAGGCGAATCGGTTGATGAGTATGTCGCCATAAGCCCGCCTTCATCGCCCAGACAAACGCCAGAGCTAAAAGAGCCAGAAGCTTAGACAGACGCGCCCTATCGGTGAAATGAGTCGATTCCAGATTAAAGCCCCTTGTCTTGAGTGCGCCAAACAACGTTTCAATGCCCCAGCGGTGAGCATAGTCAGCCAAAGCTTTTTGGGGGTCGTGCGTAGTGATGACAATCAGGAAATCATCATCAGTCTTCTTCGACTTCTGTTTTGGGTTAAGACGAGTGCCGATGACATAAACCGGACGACCCCACACCCATCGTCGTCCTGGCAAAACCTGCGTTGCACCGATGGCTAAAGACCGAAACAGGTGAGATCCCATGAGCGCAGGCTGACCCTTCCCCGCACAAATCTTGTCCGTCTGGCGAATGCGCAGACGAAAAGGAATGGGCTTCTCCATCATCAAGTACGAGAGCCAGGACTTCCCCACAAATTCACGGTCTCCCGTCAGATAGGCAATCTCGGCATCCGGTAATAAGCTTTCAAAGCGATCCAGCAAGTCCATCCGCTCTGTACTGCTGCTGTTGCCTTTCTGTTTGTCGAGCATCGTCCAGAGCAGGGGATAGCCAATGCCTTCATGCACCACACAGAGCATCAAGATCAGGACTTACGCAAAGGGGTAGAAGGAGGTAAATTCTGAGGATGAGTAAATTCAGCAAATTAGAGTACTGCCAGTACCTGCTGAGCAGTCCAGTGAACTACACACTGACGAACCTAGCGGAGCACTTGGAGGGAGTAAGCC
>NZ_JAQMTY010000036.1 GCF_028330765.1 Spirulina subsalsa CS-330
CCCCCCCCCCCCCCGCTACTCTGCGGGTTGAGGGGTAACCTGATCATTTAACTCTTGGAGGAGAGTTTCGAGTTGTTGGGTGAGTTCGCCATATTCGGCCCAGTTGCCAGCTTGGAGGGCATCTTGGGCGGCTTGGTAGGTTTCGAGGGCACCTTGGGCGAGGGGGGTAATCGTGGGTGAGGGGGTCGCCGTTTGGGGGGGTGAAGCCGCAGCCGTGGGGGTCGTGTCTTGGGGCTGTGCCGTTTGCTGGCCGAAGACAACAGCGAGGGATTCTTCTAGGGTTTCTCGCATGACAATTTTTTCATCGTAGGCAACAATCACCTGCTTTAATTCTGGCAATTCACTCTGTTCGGCGCGGAGATAAATCGGCTCCACATAGAGCAGCGAATTTTCAAGGGGAATGATCAATAAATCGCCGCGAATGACTTGCGAACCTTCTTGGCTCCAGAGGGTAAGTTGTGGGGAGATGTCGGAGTCTTGATCGATGCGGGCTTCGATCTGTTGGGGGCCGTAGATGAGTTCTTGTTTGGGGAAATCATAGAGTAAGGCTGTGCCGTAGTTTTCACCATCACAGCGGGCAGCCATCCAGGCGACCATGTTATCTTTATTGACCGGCGTGAAGGGCAAGATTAAGAGGAATTCTTCTTGCTCGGATTCCGGCAATTTCATGATCACATAGTAGGGTTCCATCACTTCTTCTGTATCTTCATACAGTTGGGTGGGTAAACGCCATAAATCTTCTTGGTTGTAGAAGACTTCGGGGCTTGTCATGTGGTAGGACAAATACATTTGCGCCTGGATTTGGAAAAGATCCACGGGGTAGCGGAAGTGAGCGCGAATATTGTCGGGAATGGGGTCGTTTGTAAAGAGGCTGGGGAAGATTTTGGCGTAGGTTTGGAGGACGGGATCGGTGGGATCAACGACGAAGAATTGCACCGTGCCATCGTAGGCATCGATGAGGACTTTAACGGAGTTGCGAATGTAGTTAAATTGGGGGGAAATGGGTTCGGAGTAGGGGAAGCGATCGCTAATCGTATAGCCATCAATCAGCCATTGCAGCCGACCGTCAATGATCGTGAGGTAGGGGTCACGATCGATGCGAAGGAAGGGGGCGAGGCGTTGGACGCGATCGCGAATCGTGCGGTGATAATGAATGCGCGATGCGGGGGTGAAATAGTTCGAGATCAATACCTTGAAATCGCGGCGATCGATGGCATACAGCAAGCGATGGAAAAAGGTGGGCATTGGCACACCGCCCAGGCCATCGTAGCGATTGGCGGCGTTCTCATCGCCGCTGGGATAGTCGAATTCATCGGTGCTCATGCCGGTGTAGATGAAGGCATCCGTGGCTTCACCGTAATAGATGCGCGGCTGGTCAATGGTGATATCGATGGAGCTTTGGGGGGGAATGTCTTGGATGAAGAGTTCCGGCAGGCCTTGGGGGGTGACGCGATTCACGGGACTCATCACCGCGCCGTAGCCGTGGGTATATTTGAGGCGTTGATTCACCCAGGTTTGGGCGCGATCGGGCACTTGGCTGTAGTCCAGTTCACGCCCGGAGAGCATCACTTGGCGATAGTTCTGCTCTAGGGTGTAGCGATCGATGTCCACATCCTGAAAGCTGTAGTAGAGGCGCAGTTCTTGGAGTTCGCGGTAGGTGCTGAGGAGGGGGCGATAGTCCCAGAGGCGAATGTTGTTGATGGTGCCGGGGTTGGCGTTGAGTACGTCCCAATTGAGGTTTGATTCAACGGGATAGGGTTGGGTTTGGATTTGGTCGAGGCCGTAGGCTTGGCGGGTGAGGTCGATGCTGTGGGTGATGTAGGGTTTTTCTTTGGTGAGTTCGTTGGGGGCAACGAAGAGGTTTTGCTCAAGGGCGGGGAGGACGGTGGGCAACAGGAGCGCGATCGCCACATAGCCGGTAACTGTCACGATCGCTAAGGCCACGCCATTACGCCGCAACGACCACCAGAGGAGACCCGCTGCGATCGCCCCCCCCAAACTCAACACCGCCAGCGACAACAGCCGCGAGTGGGCATCGGTATAGCCCGCCCCAAACACCACGCCCTCAGATGAATAGAGCAATTCATACCGTTGCAGCCAATAGCCCCAACCAATCAGCAACACCAAGCCACTGATCAGCACGGTGAGATGGGCTTTCACCCGGCCAATCACAATATTTTGCCACCCGCGCCCCGCGTCAATGCTGCCCTTGAGCACATAGACGGGAACCGTGGTGGCTAAACTCCCCACCACGAGATAGATTAACCAATTTTTCAACTGATCATAGGCGGGCAATTGGAAGATATAAAACCCCACATCTTGGCCAAAAATCGGGTCGCTACTGCCAAAGGGGGTGCTGTTGAAATATTTCCACACCACTTCCCACCCATCGATAAAACCACTCGCCCCGGAAATCGCCAGGAAAAGCGACAACCCCACCGCCCCAATGCTGACCAAGGTTTGCACCGGCATTGAATCGGGGGAGAGTCCCGACTTGAGCCGGAACACACTGTAGCGGGTCAGTTTGAGGGCAATATGATAATTCCCCCAAAAACAGAGGAAAAACAGCAGCGCCGACAACCCCCAAGCGAGCGATCGCCCCACCGTCACCGTCATGAAAACCGGCACTTGGCCCAAGCTGTCATACCACCACCATTCGGTAATCAGATGCACGGTGGGAGACAGGATCAACACAATGCCAACCACGAGACCAATGAGAACAAGACTCAGTTTTGACGATAAACGCACGAGGGTTTCAGACCAATGAGGGACAGGGGATGGCTTCGCTCCCTTCTCCCCACGGGAGAAGGGTTGGGGATGAGGGCAACAGGAGCTTTAGGCGGCGATCGCTTGATGGAGAAACTGCACCAATTGCGGCCCTTGCATTAACCCTTCAATGCGCTCGGCGGGTTGACCATTTTTGAAGAGAACGAGGGTAGGCAGGGCGTGGATACCGTAGCGGCTCGCCAGTTGTGGATATTTATCTGTGTCAATCTTAACGATTTGAATTTGATCTTTCATTTGGTAGCCCACTTCTTCGAGGAGCGGGGCCATCATCTGACAAGGGCCACACCAGGTGGCGTAGAAATCCACTAAAACGGGCTTAGTGGCTTGGGTGAGGAGGTCTTCAAAACTGGTGAATTGTTTTTTAACAGCCATAGTGACGTGATGGGGTGATTCAGAAATTGATCTTGCCCTCATCCCCGGCCCTTCTCCCGTGGAGAGAAGGGAGCGAAGCCCTCTCCTGTGGGCGAGGGTTGGGTGAGGGGTTTGAGGGAGACACGGTGCAAATTGATTTTGGGGCCAAATTCGGGGATCGTTAAAGACTGTACAGACTTTAACGATAGACAAAACTATGGAACGCCTGCCGGAATCATTACAAAAACTTCAAGGGAAAGTGGCGATTGTCACGGGGGCATCACGGGGGATCGGGAAAGCGATCGCCCTCCATCTGGCCAGCGAAGGGGCTAAAGTGGTGGTCAACTATGCCCGCTCCAGTGAGGCGGCCGAGCAGGTGGTGGCGGAGATTCAGGCCGCAGGGGGGGAAGCGATCGCAGCCCTTGCCGATGTTGCCCAAGCCGACCAAATTGAAACCCTAATCACCCAAACGAAAAAAGACTGGGGCAGCCTCGACATCCTCGTCAACAACGCCGGCATCACCCGCGACACTTTGCTGTTACGAATGAAGCTCGAAGACTGGCAAGCCGTCATCGACCTCAACCTCACCGGGGTTTTCCTCGCCACCCGCGCCGCCAGCAAAATCATGCTCAAACAACGCAGCGGCAGAATTATTAACATCGCCTCCGTCGCCGGGCAAATGGGCAACCCCGGCCAAGCTAACTACAGCGCCGCCAAAGCCGGGGTAATCGGCTTCACCAAAACCGTCGCCAAGGAACTCGCCCCCCGTGGTGTCACCGTCAACGCCGTCGCCCCCGGTTTCATCGCCACGGACATGACCCACGGCCTCGACAGCGACGAAATCCTCAAATTCATCCCCCTCGGCCGCTACGGTCAACCGGACGAAATCGCCGGGATGGTGCGTTTCCTCGCCGCCGACCCCGCCGCCGCCTACATCACCGGCCAAGTGTTTAACGTCGATGGCGGCATGGTGATGGCTTAGATTTAGCATCGCGCCATCCTGCGTGAATATATGGTCAGGGACGGGCAAGGGGCTGAAGCCCCTTGTTGATGGGATGCTAAGATGCACAGTTGATCTCAAGATTGCTCGCTCTACACTTAAAAATTTTTACCAATATCATGATGATGAAATCTGTTTTCAAGCTGGGCGCGATCGCCTCCCTCACCGCTATTACTTTCCATGGATTGATCCCAGCGGCCAGCCTCGCCCATCCCAACCACTCCCCTAGCATTGGTAACCCCCAAACCCGCGACCCTGGCCGACATTTTCGAGAGTTGGGCATTGAAGGATCGATTTTGATTGAGAATTTGGAGGGCGATCGCATCCTTCAGCACAACCCCCAACGCAACGCCACCCCTTTCCCCACTGCCTCCACCTTTAAAATTTTTAATTCCCTCGTGGCCTTAGAAACGGGTGCGATCGCCAACGATCTCGCGATTCTCACCTGGGACGGCATCCCCCGCGAACTGTCCACCTGGAATCGTGACCTCAACCTCCGGGAAGCTTTCCGCACCTCCGCCGTTTGGTTTTACCAAATTCTCGCCCGTCGGGCCGGTCACGCCCCAATGCAGCAATGGATCACCGCCGCAAACTACGGCAACCAAACCATCGGCGGCCCTGACGAAATTGATCGCTTTTGGCTCAATGGCACATTACAAATCACCCCCCAAGAGCAGATTGATTTTTTGCGGCGATTGTATCAGGATGAATTACCGTTTTCAGCGCGATCGCAAACCCTTGTCAAAGACATCATGATCGCCGAAAAAACCCCCACCTACACCATCCGCGCTAAAACCGGCTGGTATGGCTTCGGTAATGATGCCGTCCAAAATATCGGTTGGTACGTCGGCTATCTTGAAACTGCTGAAACGGTCTATTTTTTCGCCCTCAACATCGACATCAACCGCCCCGCAGACGGAGCCGCCCGCCTCGAACTCACCCGCCGCACATTCCACGATCTCGGTGTTTTGTAGCAGTGGACAAGTTCGTTAGGACAGGCAAGGGGCTTAAGCCCCTTGTTCCAGAGTCTCTGATTGTCCTAATTGCTCTGGCACTACTGCTATTACTCAAAGCTGTTGGGGCGGTGGGGCCGAAATGCGTAACATTAGCTGCCGCCAAGGTTGGGTAAAAATGTGACGAGAGGGGGAAATAGGATGATCAGCAAGAGGACGAATAATTGCAGCAGAATGAAGGGAATGACACCGCGATAAATGTCTTGGGTGCTGACGGATTCTGGGGCAACGCCGCGTAGGTAAAAGAGGGCGAAGCCAAAGGGGGGCGTGAGGAATGAGGTTTGCAAATTTGCGCCGAGAATCACGCCATACCAGAGCATATTAATGCCGAAGGCTTCGGCGATGGGGGCGAAGATGGGGACGATGATGAAGGCGATTTCAAAGAAGTCGATGAAAAAGCCGAGGATGAAGACGGTGAGTAGGTTGACAAAGAGGAATGTCCATTGACCGCCGGGGAGGTTGGAGAGGAGGTCGAACATGAAGCGATCGCCATGCAAGGCCCGGAACACCAAACTAAAGGCCGTCGAACCGATCAAGATAAAAATCACCATACTGCTGATCCGTAAGGTGGCATCACAGACCTGCCGCACCGTGGCCCAGGTGAGTTGCCGATTCAGCGCGGCGAGGAGCATCGCCCCGGCTGACCCGACGGCTCCGGCTTCGGTGGGGGTGGCAAACCCGAAGAAGATACTCCCCAACACCAACAGGATTAACCCCAAGGGCGGGAGCATGACTTTCACCACTCGCGCCCACAGTTCCCCTGGGGCAAAGGTGCGCACGGATTCCGGCAGGGCGGGGGCGAGGCTGGGGCGCACCCAAGCGAGGATCAACACGTAGATCGCGAAGGCTCCCGCCATCATCACCCCTGGAATCAGGGAGCCGATGAAGAGATCCCCGACAGAGATGCCCAGTTGATCCCCCAAGACGACGAGGACGACGCTGGGGGGGATGATTTGGCCGAGGGTTCCGGAGGCGACGATGATGCCGGTGGCGAGGCGTTTGTCGTAGCCGTAGCGCAGCATGATCGGTAGGGAGATTAAGCCCATGGCGACGACGGTGGCGGCCACAACGCCGGTGGAGGCGGCAAGGAGTGCGCCGACGACGACGACGGCGAGGGCGAGTCCACCCCGGAGCCGACCGAAGAGAATCCCCATGGTTTCGAGGAGGCGTTCGGCGATGCCGGTTTTTTCGAGCATGGCCCCTAGAAAGATGAAGTAAGGGATGGCGAGGAGGGTGTAGTTGGCCATGATGCCGAAGATGCGCTGGGGCATGACGGCCATGAGCATGGGGTTAAAGAGGTCTAAGCCGATGCCGATCGCACCAAATAAAATCGCTACCCCACCGAGGGAGAAGGCGACGGGGTAGCCCAGGGCGAGAAAGCCGAGCGCACCGATGAACATGGCGGGGCCGAGCCAGTCATAGCCCATGGTGATTCTCCGGGGTGAGGATGACGGCGATCGCACGACACAATTCGGCCAATCCCTGAATGATTAACAGGGCAAAGCTGACTAAAATCATGGTTTTAATCGGATAACGGGGTAAACCGCCGGGATCGGGGGACATTTCCCAAATTGCCCAGGAATTCACCACTGTTGACCAGGAAAAATAGATCACCAATAGGGAAAAGGGCATGAGAAAACACACCACCCCGATCGCGTTGGCCCAGGCTTTGGTTTTCGGACTCCAGCGTTTGAAAAGCACATCGACGCGCACATGGTCATTGTGCTTGAGGGTGTAGGCTGCGCCGAGGAGAAAGACAAGATCGAAGAGATACCATTGAATTTCGATCAGGGCGTTGGAGGTGAGGTTTTGCCCGATGAAGCGTCCGAGGTAGCGACCCACCACATTCCAAACGCCCACACCGACCATGATCAGCACGAGACCAGCGGCAAAACGCCCCACCCACTCATTGAGGTGATCGAGGCGGCGGGCGATCGCAGTCAAGCGTTGAGGCAGCATAACCACACCACGAGAGAATGTCCATTAATCTACCGCAAAGGAGGGGATCGGCCCAAACTGGCGCGAGTGGCGG
The DNA here is from genome assembly GCF_028330765.1 of Spirulina subsalsa CS-330. GTDB lineage: Bacteria > Cyanobacteriota > Cyanobacteriia > Cyanobacteriales > Spirulinaceae > Spirulina > Spirulina subsalsa_A. The sequence goes on from NZ_JAQMTY010000036.1 coordinate 7,184, forward strand.
GCTTAATTCGCTTCGGCGGGGGGGCTGTCTAGCTCAGACTCTGGCAGGGTGGGCAGGGATGGATCGGCGAATTTTTCGGGGATGAGGATCTCGGTTACGGGGCTGGGGGATGGGGTGGGTAGGGGTCTAGAGTCGGGAATGAGGGGGCGATCGCGATCAATGGCCGACGGAGCCGCATCTTCGATCGCTTCGTTCACGCCGTCTTCGGTCACCGTTTGCCCCCGACTGACAAAAATCACCAATTTCAACGGACGGCCCACCTGCTGACTGATAAACCGTTGCACCTCCTGCACCTGTTTCGCCGTAATGCCCTCGACAACATTACTCGACACTTGCACATTGAGATAGACGATGGGAACCTTGGCCCCCCAGTCAATCCGCGTATCCACAAGGGTGACATCCTGCTGCCCAATGGTGACAGTGTTGCGAACCACCAGGGTGCGAATGTAGTCTTCAACGCGGGCTTGACGAATTTGGGAAATAAAATTTGCCCCCAAGGGAATGAACAAGAGCGCCACGGACATCATCGCCCAGGTAATCGAGTGGCTCACTTCGGCATAACCCGCCAGAATGAAAACCAACATACAGGCAAGCACAATCCCCAGTAAGTTGGTGAGATAGAGGAGCATGGCTTGCTGACTGAAGACCCAAAAGCTGGGGGTATCGAAGGCTTTGGCGATGGACAGACCCACGACGCAGATCGGAGGCATGAGGGCAACGGCGATCGCAGTCCCCGCCAGAGCATCACTAATGCTATCGCGCACCTTGGCAAAGCTGCTAATCCCCCCAGCGGCAAGGGCAATCCCTAAATCCACTAAACTGGGCTGCACCCGGGCTTGAAACTCTGAACCAAAGGACGGAATCGGCGTGACGAGGCCAATCACCATCGCCAACCCCACGGCCAACAGCGTCCCCCCCACAATCGAAAACAGCGATCGCTTCAGCAGATCCAGATCCCCCTCTAGAGCCGCGAAGGCAAAGGCCCGCAGGGGTAACATTAACGGCGCAATCAACATCGCCCCAATAATCACCGCCGTGCTGTTACTAATCAGGCCGAAGGTGGCGATCGCACAGGAACTAATAATCAGCACCACAAAATTCGTTGACCAGGTCGCCTCTACGGTCAATTCCCGATGGAGGTTGCGGCCCTGCTCAAGAGACACTGGACGCGGCAAAAACCGACGCAAGGCAGCAAAATAATGGGTCATGGATGGTTTCATGATCTTCCTCCGAGAAACCCCATCCCGTTGTGGGTGGGGTTGTTGACGGCACAACCTTAGGGGTAAGTCCTGACCCACTGTACAGTAGATTTTTGATAACTTTGCCCAAGAGACAGACTACACTAGGTTCAACGTCAGGGTTGCCCCTCTTTACCCATGCAATCGGTATTCTGAAACACTCATGAATCGCCAAACGCTTTTGCAACGCTACGCCGACGGAGAACGGGATTTTTGTGACTTAACGCTGCCTCAGATTGACCTCAGCCATACCACACTCACCCACAGCGCCTTCATCCAAACAGACCTCACGGAGGCTTCGTTTCAACAGTCCGAACTCAATAACACGAGCTTCAATAGTGCAATCCTAGACGGGGCGAATTTTGAACAGGCAAACCTGAGCCAAAGTGATCTGAGTATGGCGGAGTTGACTCGCGCTAACCTTAGCTATGGGGTGTTAAATCTGGCCAGCTTGATGGGGGCGGAACTCAGGGAAGGGTATTTGGTGATGGCTAAACTGTTGGGCTGTGACCTGAGTGGGGCGAATTTGACCGGGGCGACGCTGCTGGGGTCAAGCTGTATGGGGGCGAATTTTGCCGGGGCGGATCTTTCGGGGGCGAATTTCAGCCGGGCGTATCTCTATCTCAAGTGTCAAAAGAGGACTCCCGTTATAGCCGAAGGCTTAACGGTGAGATGAATTTTGACCAACAAAGAAAACTGAGCGAAGCGAATCCTACAGGGTTGACTTAGTCCTGTAGGAAAGTTAGGATAAGGGGGA
>NZ_JAQMTY010000006.1 GCF_028330765.1 Spirulina subsalsa CS-330
ACCACCAATATTGCCCCTCTAGGCACACTTGGGTGCGTTGGCCTCCCGATTCTAACACAAAACTGAATTCAGTCGTCTCCCGTTGGTCGGTTTATTTGTTGGCAAAAATTCATCTCACCGCTAACCTAACGGTGTAGCGGTGAGATGAATTTTGCATTTAAGATAGGCCAAAATCCTAGGAGGCGCGTCCATGCTGGAGTTATACCAATTTGAACTCTCTCAATATTCCGAAAAAGTTCGGCTCATCTTAGACTACAAAGGCCTCGACTATCGCAAAATCGAAGTCACGCCGGGCATGGGTCAGCTTGAACTCTTCCAAAAGTCCGGCCAACGCCAAGTTCCGGTCTTGAAGGACGGCGACACCTATATCCCCGATTCGACGGAAATCGCCCTCTATCTCGAACGCAAGTATCCCGACAAGCCGATTATTCCCACCACGCCGAAGAAAAAGGGGTTTTGCCTCGCCTTAGAAGAATGGGCGGATGAATCGATTGGGACAAAAGGGCGCAAGGCCTTGATCGGGGCGTTGAATAAAAATCAGGCCTTCCGCACCTCGTTTTTGCCGCCGGATGTGCCGGATATTGTCAAAACCCTGGTGGGGGCGATGCCGGGGAATGTGTTGGATGTGCTGGGGGCTGGTGTGGGCATGGGAGGCGATGCGATGAAGTCTGCCGAAGCGAGTTTAAAACAAGACCTCGAAGCCCTGTGTTTGATGTTGAGCGATTCGCCCTATTTGCTGGGAGATTTGCCGACGTTGGCGGATTTTGCAGTGGCGGGGTTGAGTGTGATTTTGAAGTATCCGACGGGGAATTATCTCGATATTCCGGCGCAGTTGAAGGGGAACGGCATTCCAGGGTTGGCGGATAATCCGGCCTATGAGCCGTTTTTCACCTGGCGCGATCGCCTCTATGCCGATTTCCGCCAACCCCTGAGCGGTAGCGGTGCAGATTTCGCCACCGATACGCCCCACTCGATCAATATTGACTAAGTTTTACACCGACGAGGCAAGGGGCTTAAGCCCCTTGTTCAAGGCCGAGGGTGGGGAGTTGGGCGGTGATTTCGTCAAAGTTGTTAACGGTGGCGTGGCGGGAACTGGCAGCGGTTCCAGGGCGCACTAATTGTAAGGTGTGCAAGCCTGCCGCTGCCGCTGCGTCGAGTTCGGCTTCGACATCGGAGAGGAAGAGGATCGCATCGGGTAAGCATTGGACGGTGGAGGCGATCGCTTGATACGACCCCGTTTCCCGTTTGCCCCCGATGGCGAGGTCAAAATAATGGCTAAAATAGGGCGTTAAATCCCCCCATTGGGAATAGCCAAACAGCAGTTTTTGCGCCCCGACGGAACCCGATGAATAGATGCCCAGTTGAATGTCTTGGCTGTGCCATTGTTGGAGGTTTTCGGGCACATCGTCGTAGATGTGGCCTTGGAATGCGCCGCTGTGGAAGCCTTCAGCCCAGAGGATGCCTTGGAGGGTTTTGAGGGGGGCAATTTTGCGATCGCTTTTCGCCCAAGCATCCAATTGTTCAAGGGCGGCGTGATCATCGAGTTCTTGCCCGGTTTCGGTTTTGGCGATCGCTTTTACATCCGCTAAAACCGAAGCGATTTCCGGTTCTTGGGTACGATTCGCGAGCGTGGGAAGGTGCGATCGGAAATAGGGAAACAACACATCAAAAACAAAACTAATCGATGTGGTTGTGCCTTCAATATCGGTAATAATGCAACGAATCATAACACTATCAAAAAACAACAAAAGAATCATTCCTGCTGTGCGTAGGCTCGAAAATGCCCACCCATGAGCAAGGATTCTGCACAGAACATGATGAAGCGGGGAGATCGAATCGTCCTGCCGTGGCAGTTCCGGCAGATGCGACCGCGCCGCAGAAGTTCAGCCCGCGTTCACGAACGCGGGGGGAATTTAGGATGCGGAGGTTTGCCAGGCGGGGTGATTCAAGATCGCCTCAAAGGTGCGAACACCCCGAAGTTGATTCGATAGGGGTAAATGGCCCTGGGGGGCGGTGAGGTTCCAGGTGAAGCTGTTGGGGTAGCGCGTCCAGTTGTTGTCCTGTCGCCAGCCGATGCGTTCCCAGAGTTGGGTGAAGTTTTTGCCGAGACTGAGCCACAGTTTGCGCTGGACAGAAAAGCCGAATTTGCCCTCGGAATAGGTTTGCCAGAGGAGATCCAGGGTTTGGAAGTCGGGAATGGGGATTTTATCCACTTCTGAGAAGTAGAGCCATTTGCGCTGGACGGCGGCGGGGCCGACGAGTTCGCAGAGGAGTTGGCTCGAGAGGCGATCGGCGGTGAGATAGTCTTGGACGATCAGGGCCTCTTGGAGGGTTTGATAGTCTACATCACGCTCGGATTGGGGGGTGACGATGCCGTCGGGATAGGTGGCTGCGAGGAGGGTTGCGATCGCACCATTTTCCGCCTGGATCAAGCGTTGGTAGATCTTGCCCCGCGCCGGGGTGGGGGGGCTGTCTTCGCTGTCGAGGAGGTAGGTCTGGAGCGCGTTTAAACCCTCTTCACCCGTAGCTGTGAGGCGATCCACCGTGGCAAGTTGAGTTTTGAGCGTGCCGGTGGTGAAGGCTTGCTCTAGTTCGGCGGCGAGTTCGTCAGGGTTAGGGGGTAAGGCGGTGCTGTTCTGGTCGCTCATGTAACGTTTTTTTGCTGTCCCGTTCTAGATTGTATCCTGCCCTGTCCCTCGGATGCGCTGAATAATCCCGGTGGTGGAGGTGGGAATTTCGACTTGAATCAGTTCAACGCGCCCCCCGTAGGCGATCACGTCGGGATATTCGGGGAGGGTGGCGGGGGTGTAGTCGCCGCCTTTGACGTAGATATCCGGCCGGAGGGCGTTGATCAAGTCGGTGGCGCGGAGTTCGGCAAAGAGGACGACGGCATCAACGGGTTTGAGACCGGCGAGGAGTTCGGCGCGTTGCTGTTCGGGAATGATCGGGCGGGGGGGTTGGCCGGGTTGGGGGGGCTTGAGTTGGGCAACGGAGCGATCGTTATTCAGGCCGACCACAAGGCGTTTGCCGTGGGTTTTGGCGGCGGTGAGGTAGCGGAGATGGCCCACATGGAGGAGATCAAAACAGCCGTTGGTGAAGACCAACGGCCGCCAGTGATCGGGGTGGGTGGCGATCGCAGCTTGGAGCCGATCTAAGGAATCGAGTGATGACATTTCGGGCAGGGCGGGCAAGGGGGCTTAGGACTCTGAATGGTTCTGGGGGGCGCGATGTCCCTGTTCGTAAGCAAATCTTACCAGTTGAGCGCGGTTTTCCAGGTTGAGCTTGCTGAGGATGTTGCTGAGGTGGCTTTGGACGGTGCGGGGGGAGATGAAAAGGCGATCGCTGATTTGTTTATTGGTGAAGCCCTGGATCACTTCCCAAAAAACCCGCTCTTCAGCGGGGGTGAGGGGGAGGGGTTCCGGGGGCGTGGTAGTTTCAATCCCTAGGGAAGTGGAATGAATGCCCGCTGTGCCGCTCATTTGCTGCATCATCCGGACAATTTCACTGTGGATGCGGCGCGATCGCTCCAACTGCGCCTCAATTTTCACCAGCAATTCCCGCAACACAAAAGGCTTCGTCATGTAGTCATCCGCCCCCATTTCATGGCCGCGAATCCGGTCTTCGAGTTCATTTTTACCCGACAGAAAAATAAACGGGATCAACTGCCCCGACGGAATCGCCCGCACCTGACGGCAAAACTCCAAGCCATTCATCGCCGGCATCATCACATCGGAAATAATCAAGTCCGGCGGGGTTTTTTCCAACAGTGCGATCGCCGCTTGGGGTTCGCTCACCCCCTCCACTTGATAGCCCACCTCCTCAAGATAGTCTTTGAGGTTGTTGCGGAGCGTGTGGTCATCATCAACCAAAAGAATTCGTTTCATAGATGGCAATTACTCAATTCTGTGCAGGGTAAAGCATTAGGGTTTGGGCGGTGGCGGCTGAAGACCTTCGCGGTACGACAGGCGCACTTAACGACCAACAGACGTATTTTATCTGGCCAGAGTTTCATGCTTTGGACAGCGCAATAAATAGCGATGAACTCCTCTGATCTGCGATTGAATCCGGCTGAATTCTTAAATTCAGCCTCAGGTTTTCAGTTGCGTAATCCTGGATTCAGCGTTTTAATGGGAGCTTCGGGACAATCAGCCCAGGCTCACCGAGCCGCCACCCTGGTTGACTGACTTGATCGCCCTCACCCCCAACCCCTCTTCCAGAGGGCGAGGGGAGCCGATCCATTTTTCCAGTTCCCTCTCCCCTAGGGAGAGGGCTAGGGTGAGGGCTTTCCGGGATCTGGCTAATTTTGTCAGTGAACCAAGCCGCCATCTGCACCTGAATCCAAAGTTTTTAGGGTTATGTACGAAAAAATCACTCCCCCGACTGTTGGCACCCCCATCACATTTGAAAACGGCAACCCGATTGTGCCGCATGATCCGATTATCCCCTTTATTCGCGGCGATGGCACGGGGGTCGATATTTGGCCCGCCACGGAAAAAGTCATTGATGCAGCGGTGGCCCATGCCTATGGGGGCGATCGCAAAATTCATTGGTTCAAAGTCTACGCGGGTGACGAAGCCTGCGACCTCTACGGAACCTATCAATACCTGCCCGAAGACACCCTCACCGCGATCAAAGACTACGGGATCGCGATCAAAGGCCCCCTCACCACCCCCGTCGGCGGTGGCATTCGCTCCCTCAACGTCGCCCTGCGGCAGATCAACGACCTCTACGCCTGCGTGCGTCCCTGTCGCTACTACCCCGGCACTCCGTCCCCCCACAAAACCCCCGAAAAACTCGACATCATTGTCTATCGGGAAAACACCGAAGATATTTATCTCGGCATTGAATGGCGCGAAGGCAGTGCGATCGCTCAAAAACTGATCGCCTACCTCAACGACGACCTGATCCCCGCCACCCCCGAACATGGCAAAAAACAAATCCCCCTCGATGCCGGGATAGGGATCAAACCGATCAGTAAAACCGGAACCCAGCGCCTCGTGCGCCGCGCCATCCTCCACGCCCTGCGCCTGCCCCCCGCCAAGCAACAGGTGACCCTCGTTCACAAGGGCAACATCATGAAATACACCGAAGGGGCGTTTCGGGACTGGGGCTATGAATTGGCCACGACGGAGTTTCGCGACCAATGCGTCACGGAGCGGGAATCCTGGATTTTGAGCAACAAAGAAGCGAATCCGGACATTTCCATCGAAGCCAACGCCCACCAGATCGACCCCGGTTATGATGCCCTCACCCCAGAGAAACAGCAAGTCATCTGCGAAGAGGTGAAATCTGTCCTGGCAGCGATTTGGGACAGCCACGGCGATGGCAAGTGGAAAGAGAAGGTGATGGTGAACGATCGCATCGCCGACAGCATCTTCCAACAGATCCAAACCCGCCCCGATGAATATTCGATCCTCGCCACGATGAACCTCAACGGGGATTATCTCTCCGATGCGGCAGCCGCGATCGTCGGCGGTCTCGGCATGGGGCCGGGGGCGAACATCGGCGACACCTGCGCCATCTTTGAAGCCACCCACGGCACAGCCCCGAAACACGCCGGCTTGGATCGGATTAACCCCGGTTCGGTGATCCTCTCTGGGGTGATGATGCTGGAGTTCATGGGCTGGCAGGAGGCGGCGGACTTAATTAAAAAGGGCCTAGGGGATGCGATCGCGTCTCAAAAAGTCACCTACGACCTCGCCCGGATGATGACCCCCCGCGTCGAACCCTTGAAATGCTCCGAATTCGCCCAAGCGATCATCGACGGCTTCTAATCAACGTTGGGTGGGCAAATGGAGGTTAACAATTTAATCCGGTCATTGAAAAAGGCTCTAAACCTCCATAGCGATCCTAAATCAATCGGAGATCTTCTCTCCTCATCAACAGGCAAGGGGCTAACAAGGGGCTTAAGCCCCTTGCCTGTTGATGAATCAAATAGGATTGCTATAGCGAGCAAGATGCTCACAGTACGGAATCACCGGATTATTTTCTTAAGTTTCAGTTGCCCACTCAACTGACTGAATGTTATGGCAAAAACGACATTTACTTTTCCTGTAAAGCCAGCCGAATTCCAAGACCACAATAGATACCCCCCACCGTTTTATTTTGCCAACGCATGACGACTGGATTACGGCGGAGAAACGTCCCCACATGACCCGCACTGAAGGCAACCGTGACGGTGCTCAAAAGGCCCATCATCACAAAGAGTAATCCGAGGGTGAGGAGTTGAACGGCAATAAAACCATTCTTCGGGTTCGCGAATTGCGGTAAAAAAGCCAAGAAAAACATCGCCGACTTTGGGTTCAAAACTTCCAAGAAAACAGCTTGGCGAAATGCTGTTTTGGCATCGAGAGTATTGGTTGTTATCGGTAATTTCGGATCAACGTTTTGGCCGATTGCCTTGACCCCCAGATAGATCAAATAGGCTGCTCCTAAATATTTGACGACACTGAAAATCAATGCAGAGGTAAGAATCACCGCCGAGACTCCGACCACTGCCAACACAGTATGCAGAACATCGCCAACCGCAATGCCCAATCCAGTGGCGAGGCCCACTCGTACTCCGGAACTGGTGGCACGGGCTAAGGTCAATAATACCGCTGGCCCCGGAATAAAAACAAAACCCAGCAGGATCACTAAATATGTGAATAATGTGGCTTGATCGATCATAAAAGTCTCCAATTTTTGCTTATTTTTTGGTTGGGTCTAATCAAACCGGATGCTGGTTTGCGATCGCTGAACGCGAGGGTCACCCAGGAAACTATCTCTAGCCTATCGATGTTTCGCGGCATGACCTTATGACTTGTGCGGTATGCGCGATCGCGGTGCTTGATATCATCTGCGCGATGATGGAGGGTCGCCGTGTTCAAAGCCTACCGGCTAATAACCCCTCATGTCGAACCCCTGAACTGCTCCAAATTCGCCCCAGTGATTAGCACCGTCGCTAATCACTGTAGGATGGGAAGCTCCCCATTGTACGACTGACTCTTTCATCACTTAACAACCATTCGCTGCATTTGATTTATCAGTCTGCTGCTGTGCTTGAGTGCAAAGCATTCAACAGTTGCTCTGTAAGATCGATCAGTTCAGATACAGACTCTTGCGTTAGTTGAGTCGTTTTAAAGCCATGAGCAACTACATTTCGTAATGAACGTGTATTCATTAATAACTGATACTCAGATCGAGAAATCACACCTTCAGTGACTAATTGTTTCACTAAATAAAGCGAATCTAGTCTTTGCAAACTCAGCCCCTCATGCTCCGTAACAAGCCTTAAGGTTGCCTCAAAAAGAGACCAAGCATAAAGAATAGCGGACTCTAAATGTTGTGTAACTAGTTGCCTGGTGATAGGTAATTTTGTTGCGATTTCATCCTGCTGAAGCGGATGTTCAACGTTGGAAATATAGACATCATCCTCTGGATTAGTCATCACGAATTCAAATCGCCAACCGGAATGCTGCTCTACAGATTGGGCTAAATTTTGCAGATATTGTCGAGAGGCAAAACCTAGTGAACGTCGTGACTGCACCGCAATCACTACGGACTCATCACCCCTCCGCGCTATCATATCAGGGCGATAATTTTGAAGAAAATCAGGTAGGTCTTCAAGATTTTGATGTAAAGAAACCTCATAACCTTGATTACGATATTCTTCAGCTAGTTTCAGTAATTGCTCTCTTTTTAGGGTCTCAGTTGAAGTTACCATTAGCTCAATACCTCTTGGTCAGGAGCATCAACGACAACGATGTATAGAAATTCGTCGCCACGAGAAAAGCCTTCTGCTAGGGTTGAGGTCATATTTGTTACTTTAAAATTACCTGATAAGTTTCGCTTCCTAGCGAGAATATCAGTAACTTGAGCGTCGTCAATATAGGCTAATCCAATGATGGCATCCTGGATCGGCTTGATGATATTGTCCACATCGATTGTATCTCTATCATAGAAGTAGGTTATTTGTAGCATTATTGAACTTGTAGCCACTGTTTGTCCTGATGGCCAATATTTTTCTGCCTCCTGACGTACAACCATTCTCCAATCTCTAAGACGCTCACGCCTACGAGTCTGTTGCGATACAGGTGGCCCATCCACTATGAACTCAAATCTCGTCAACGTACTTGTTCATGAGTAAATATGAGTTATTCTATCTTAAATGCAAAAAGAGGACTCCCGCTACACCGTTAGGTTAGCGGTGAGATGAATTTTTGCCAACAAATAAACCGACCAACGGGAGACGACTGAATTCAGTCTTGTGTTAAAATTGAGAAGCCAACGCACCCAAGT
>NZ_JAQMTY010000037.1 GCF_028330765.1 Spirulina subsalsa CS-330
AGAAGGGCGTGAAGAAGGGCGAGAAGAAGGGCGTGAAGAAGGGCGTGAAGAAGGGATTTTAATGGGTATCAAAACGACGGCGCGATCGCTGTTGGCGCAGGGTATTGATGACGCGGTGATTCTTCAGGCAACGGGACTAACCCCTGAACAGTTGGCGCAACTGAAGCAAGAACGCTGATCGATTCCTGATCCGGAATCATGCCAGATTACCAATCATCGCGGGGGCGAGGGAGTGGGGTTTCCCAATCGTCGCGGGGCGGTGACCAGCGTTCGAGGCGAGCGGGTTCGGGGGTGGGGTCGAGTTTTGCGCCGAGTTGGAGCGGTTCGAGATCGGTGTCATCCTCCAGGGGGGTGGGGAGGGCATCTTGGATTGGGGCGACGACTTTCGCGATCGCATCCTTGACAAACCCTTTGACAAACTCCTCTTTTTTCACCAGTTGAAACTGCCGCTGCACCACCTCCGCCATCCCCCCATCGCCCCAATCTTGATCCTGGCGAAAATATTCAATAAAACTTTTTCCCGCAATCCGGGTTAAATAGGCCGCCGTGATCCCCTGGATCGTTTTCCCCACCAAATAGGTTGCTACGTTGAACTGTAACGCCGTCGAAAGCAACTGCACCGCCCCTTTCACAACCCCCAAACTCACCAAGGTTTTTCCCAAAGACAGGGCCAACTCGCGCCCCCGCTCCAGATTTAACTCGCAGCCGTACACCTTCCCCAACTCCACCACCATCTGTGTATTCACCGCCGCCGTCGCCAACAGATCCACCACCGGCAACGGGGTCACCGCCAACACGCCCGCCCCGATCCATTGGTAGCGATCGATGATTTTATCGGCTTGGCGACGGCGTTGGAGATCTAAGAGGCGGCGGGCTTCTTCGCCCAAGCGTTGGGATTGCAGCAGGATGTTGTCCGCCATCAGGTCTTCGCCTTCGGCGCGGAGGACGGCGGCGAGGCGTTTGATCAAGGGCAGCAGTTCGGGTTCGGGGTGGGCAGTGTTGCCGTCGGCGAGGGTGACGGGTTGGGGGGCAGCACAGATGGCCACGATGTCGGCGGCGGGGATGAAGGGGTGAACGGTGGCGGTGAGGTGGGCGAGGATGGCGGCTTGTTCGTTGGGGGGGTAGAGGTCGGTTTTGTTGAGGGCGAGGAGCGATCGCTTGCCAATTTCCGCCAGGGTACAGAGGGGTTCGTATTCCGATTGGCGCAGGTCATTATCCACCACAAACACAAGAAGGTCGGCTTCGGTGGCGAGAGCGCGGGCCTGATCAGCGCGTTCTGTCCCGGCGATTCCCGCTTCGAGGATGCCGGGGGTGTCGATCAGGACGATCTCGCGATCCACACCGGGCAAACTGAGGCGATAGGCGCGGCCGATGGTGGTGGTTCCCATCGCCGCCCCCACATCGCCGACCATTTGACCGATTAAGCCATTGATCAGGGACGTTTTCCCCGCCGACCCCGTGCCAAAAATGACCACTTTAATTTCGCCTTGGTGCAAACTGGCTTCGATTTCCCGCGATCGCAACAGGAGCGATCGCTTCGTTACCTCATCCTCGATATGCTGCACCTGTCGCCGCACCGCTTGTAAATTTGCCCCCGCCGCTGCGGTTTTCTCTAAGGGCGGTTGGGCCATGGGCCGGGCGCGACGGGATTGGGGCGATCGCGCCATCAGGTTGAAATAATACAAAAACGCATAAATCAACAACCCCAACAGAATAATCACAATCAACAGCAGCAAATTCGCCAACAGCGGCGCGGTAAACGAAATCTGGAAATAGAGCCGATAGATTGAATCCACCAGCCACAGCACCATTCCCAAAATCAGACCAATGCCGACTATTAACGTGATTAAACGAGGCAACGGCATAGACTAATCGGTTTGCAAAATTCCAAAAATCCGGAAGAAATTCAAGAACGAAAAAATACCCGTAAACGGAGACAACACCGCCTCTAGGGTATCGGTGGTACTCGCCAACCCGGAGCGATCCACCACCACCACATCATTCGGGCGCAGCAGCGGATTCGTCTGTTCATCCACCGGCGAGCCAAAACTCACCTCCACCCGTCGATTCGTCACCGTCCCATCCGGGTTTAACCGCACCAACTCCACCGACCCCTGCCGCGCCCGACTCTTATTAAACCCCCCAGCGGCCAAAATGCCTTGGCTCAGAGTCGTATTCGGCGGCACAACCTGCGGCCCCGGCCGCACCACTTCCCCCACCACCGCAATCCGCATCTGCTCCGGGGCAAAACTCGTCGTTGTCAGGGCGTTAATCTCTTCACTATTAATCGTCGCCGCCTCCGGCACAATAATCGTATCCCCCGATCGCAGAGAAATATCCTGGTCAATATCCCCATCATTGAGCATTGCCCAGAGGTTCACCTCAAACAGTTCCTCCGTCCCGGCACGGGTTAAGCGGCGCACCCGAATGTCCCGCACATCGGCGCTGGGTTTAATCCCCCCGGCGGTTTGAATCGCCTGGGTGACGGTGGGCGGTTTGCCCGTGGGGGGATTGCTCACCACAGAATAAGCCCCCGGCCGGTTGATTTGTCCAACCACGGCCACCTGTACCGGGGCGCTCGCATCGGGGGCAAAGCTAGCATTTAAGAGTTGGCGCGTTTCGTTGGGACTCATGGATACGGCGGTGGGAATAAACAGACTATCACCATCGCGCAGTTGAATATCTTGGCGAGCATCCCCCTGATTGAGCAGATCCCAGAGATTGAGGGTGTAGATCTGTTCTTGAGTTTGATAGGTGCGGCGCAGTTGGACTTGACGAATATCCGCCGAGAGGGTGACCCCGTTGGCCAGGTTCAACGCATCGGTGAGGGTGGGGAATTGGGTGGCGTTTTGCACAATGTTGACGGTGTACGCGCCGGGGTTGGTGACTTCGCCGGAGACGACGAGATTGACGGGCCGGGGGGAAATCAGGGTCACACTGATAAATGGCCGCACGAGGTAGGGGCGATAGAGGGCTTCAAGTTTGGTTTTGGCGGCTTCAACGGAGAGGCCGCGCAGGTTGACTTCGCCGACGAGGGGCAGGTTGATGCCGCCATCAACCAGGAGCGCGTATTGGCCGCTGTATTCGGGCACGTCAAAAATATTGATCTGGAGGACATCGCCAGAATCTAGGGTATAGGGTAAGTCCGGGGG
>NZ_JAQMTY010000038.1 GCF_028330765.1 Spirulina subsalsa CS-330
CAGGATAAATCAATGGCGTTAGTCGTTGAGCCTAGCAACCCTCTGCAACTCTCGTTGTTTGAGTGGATAAATGGTCAGGTAACTGGCTGTTCAGAATCTCCCACTATAGCCCGTAGGGTTTAGTGGGGGAGTATGTCAAATGAGTACGGGTTGCTCCACGCTGTGGGAAGTGGAGGCGGCTACGGTGATGGAGAGTGCGGCGGTGTTGTGGGAGATGGTGCATCCTGAGGATGTGGACGCGATGCAGGCTTCGGTACTCCAGTCGGCTCAGACCCTAGACCCCTGGTTTTGGCAATGGCGGATCATCACTCCGTCGGGAAGGCTCAAGTGGCTAGAAGCGGCGGGCAGACCGACGCGCCAAGGGGACGGCTCGGTGCTTTGGGATACGTTGATTCTGGATGTGAGCGATCGCCACAAGCTGGATGCTCAACGCCAGGCCGCGGAAATCGCCCTGCGGGCCAGCGAAAGCCGCTATCGCCAGGTGGTGCAGTCCCAAACGGATTTTATTTTGCGATCGCTCCCCGATACGACCATCACCTTTGCCAATCAGGCCCTCTGTCAGGCGATAGGAACCTCTCTACAGGAGATCATCGGGCATCCCTGGATCGATTTTGCCAATTCCAGTGATTTAGAAAAAGATGAGACCCTCCAGCGTTTAGCGCAACTCACCCCCGATCGCGCCACATTTATGGCGGTGAATCGAGATCAACGGGCGGATGGACAAGAGGGCTGGACGCAGTGGTTAAACCAAGGCATTTTTGATCAGCAGGGGAACTTAATTGAAGTGCAGTCCGTGGGGCGCGATATTACGGCCCTGAAGATGACGGAACAGGCGTTGCAAGAGAGTGAATATTTGTTCCGGTCTGTGTTTGAACAGGTGCGGGTGGGGATTGTGTTTTGTGACCCCACGGGGCAGATTCTGCGGGTCAATCAAAAATATTGTGAAATCACAGGCTACAGTGCCGAGGAACTGACTCAGACGATTGTGTTTGAGATGACGGCAGCGGGCGATCGCGACCAGCACCGCGTCCTGTTTGATCAAATGATTGCGGGTGAACGGGAGATGTATAGCTTTGAAAAGCAACAGCGCCGTAAGTCTGGAGAATTGATCTGGGTGGAAGTCACCAGTTCAATACTGCGCAATTCGGAGGGGGAACGGAGCTTGGTGGTGGGGATTGTTGACGATATTAGCGATCGCAAGGCCGTTGAAGCCTCCCTCCGGGAAAGTGAATCAAAATTTCGGCAACTGGCGGAAACGGTGCAAGAGGTGTTTTGGCTCAGTGATACGGTGACGGGTGAGAGTCTCTACGTTAGCCCGGCCTATGCCACGATTTGGGGACGCAGTTGCGAGAGCTTGGCAACTGCACCGCGATCCTTCCTGGAGTCGATCCATCCTGAGGATCAGGACTGGGCGATCGCCCACTACCGTACCCATCGCGATCAACCCTTTGAACTGGAATATCGGATCGTGCGCCCGGATGGGGCGGTGCGCTGGATTTGCGATCGCGGCTTTCCCATCTACGACGAGAGCGGGCAACTGGTGCGACGGGCGGGGGTGGCGCAGGACATTACCGATCGCAAGCAAGCCGAGTTAAGCCTCGCGGAAAGTGAAGCCCGCTTCCGCCTCGTGTCCGAGAACATGAGCGATCTCGTCTGTCTCCACCGTCCTGACGGGTGTTATCTCTACGTCACCCCTTCGAGCCAAACGATGTTAGGCTATGCCCCCGACGAGTTAATCGGACGGCAGCCAGAGGACTTGATCCACCCGGACGATCGCGATCGCTTCCGCAACGATCTCCATGCCCAAACTCTCCACTTTTCCAGCAACCCCAGCGTCTACCGCATTCAAACCCAAACCGGCGCTTACATTTGGATTGAAACCCTGATTAAGCCCCTTTTGAATCCAGACGGGGAGGTGCAACACCTGCAAACCACCTCCCGTGAAGTCACCGATCGCGTCACAATCGAAAACCAACTTCGCCACGATGCCCGCCATGATGCCCTCACCGGACTACCGAACCGGAGTTGCTTAATGGAACGACTCCAAGCCGCCTGCCAACGGGCCCAGGCTGATCCCACGGTGCAGATTGCGGTGTTGTTTCTCGACTTGGATCAATTCAAACTGATCAACGACAGCATGGGGCATTTAATCGGCGACCAGTTGCTGATTGCGATCGCTCAACACCTCAGCACTCTGATCCGAGAGACGGATCTCGCGTCGCGCCTCGGCGGTGATGAATTTGTGATCCTCCTCGAAGACATTACCGGAGAAACCGAAGCGATTCAGGTGGCGGAGCGAGTTTTAGCGGCGTTGCGATCGCCCCAAACCCTGTCCGGACGGGAAATTTTCATCAGTACCAGCATCGGCATCGCCATCAGCGACCAGACCTACACCGAAGCCGAAGATCTGATCCGCAATGCAGACATTGCCCTGTATCGCGCCAAATCGGGGGGGCGATCGCGCTACGCCCTCTTTGATCCCGCCATGCACCTCCAGGTGATCAACCGCCTCCAACTGGAAAACGACCTCCGCAAAGCCCTCGACCACGATCAACTCGTGCTCTACTATCAACCGATCATCGCCCTCAACAGCGGCGAAATCCTAGGCTTTGAAGCCCTTATTCGTTGGCAACACCCCACACGGGGCATCATCCCCCCCGATACCTTTATCCCCATCGCCGAAGAAACCGGCCTGATCATCCCGATTGGCGCTTGGGTACTCCATGCTGCCTGCGCCCAACTCGCCCTCTGGCATCACCGCAGACCTAGCCTGAAAATCAGCGTCAACCTTTCCCCCAAACAACTGCAAGAATCGATCCTCATGCAGCAAATTACCCAGGTTCTCGCCCAAACTGGGATTCAGGGCCAACACCTCACCCTCGAAATCACCGAAAGTATGGTGGCCCAAAATATTGACGCGACCTGTGAGCTACTGACCCGGATACGATCGCTGGGGGTTCAAATCAGTATTGACGACTTTGGTACGGGCTACTCTTCCCTGAGTTATCTCTATCAACTTCCCATTGATTTCCTGAAAATTGATCGCGCCTTTGTGCAACATGTGCGCATTGGTACGAAAAACCAGAGTATCGCCGAGTCGATCGTCGCCCTGAGCAATGTGCTCGAACTCCATGCGATCGCGGAAGGCATCGAAACCCAAGAACAATTAACCTGGCTTCAACACCTCAACTGCGAAATGGGCCAAGGCTATCTGTTCTCGAAACCCGTGCCCGTCCATCAAGCCACCGCCCTCCTCCACTAGAGCTAGAGCAAGGCAGCGAGCTAGAAGCTCGCACTACAGAGGATTCCAGGCAGGGTAGTGTGAGCCTCTGGCTCACTCATACCCCTTCCAGATTCGTAGCTTGGGTTATGTATCAGCAGTAGTTCCCTAACACCGGCCCCCGGCCTTATCCTTGGGCTTCGAGTTTGGCGAGGCGGCTTTTCAGGTCTTGGTTATCTTTTTTGAGTTGATCGAGTTCGTTGCGTAATTGCTTGACGGCTTGATCGGAACCGAGATTTTTTTGGACTCGTTTAACGGCTTCTTCGGCCATGCGCCGGACACGACCATCGGGGGTTTGGTCGGCGAGGGCCTGGAGGATCGCGATCGCTCGCTGGGTTTGCATTTGTCCGAGGGCACTACTCACCGCCACTTGGGTTAAAAAGAAGGGTTCAGCGGCGATCGCTTCTAATTGTTGGGCAATCCATTCCACCTGATCGGGGGTTTGGCCCGTGGACACCGCCCCCAAGGCCCGAATCGCCGCCAAGCGCAGGGCTTGGGGCGTGCCTGGGATCGTGTACTCGCTGATTAACGCCACCGCTGCCGGGGAGGTTTTCAACCGACTCAAGCCGCCGATCGCCCCCGATCGCACCACTTCATTCCAGCCGCCGCGCTGGGCGAGCACCTCCCGATAGAGGGTGAGGACTTCGTCTTGTTTAGCCTGGAGCACCCCGGTCACCATGCCGCCCAAGGTGCGCAGGGCTGCCGCTTCGGTGTAGTAGCTGGCATCGCCTTGTTTTGCGATCGCCGTGACGTGCTCATAACTGGGCAAAATGGTGAATTTACCCAGACTTTCCACCACGGCCCGCCGCACCCGCGCATCGGTATCACCCAGGCCGTCTGCTAGGGCTTCCATGGCTTGATTGAGCTTGATTTTGCTCAACTGTTGCGCCACTTCAACGCGCACCCCCCAAAAGCGGTCATTTAAGAGGGCTTCTTTGAGGGTGGCGATCGCATCTAAACCGCCTTTTTTTGCGAGGGCGATCGCTGCATAGATCCGCGCCACTGGATCAGGATCATACTTCAACTGCTGTTTCAATTCCGCCGGGGGATAGTCCAACACCACAGTTTTTAAATAGGAATTGCACACATCAAAACAGAAGAATTTCGGGCGCTGGGGCAAGGGAAAATAGAAACTCTGTTCCGGTTGATTGAGCCGCAGCGTGAAGGATTGATAACTAACATGGCCCACCTCATCCACATCGGCAAAGGCAATGGGAATATTGAGATCAAAGAGTTCGCGATCGCTGCCGGTGGAATCACTTTTAGCCTGGGTTTGTTTCACGGTGATTTTGGCCAATTTATTGTCTGCATCCCAGGCGTAACTCACTTTGAAATCGGGATGTCCACCCCGGAACACATATTGATCAAACAAAAACGCGAGATTTCGCCCCGTCGCCTGTTCGATCGCCCGCAGCAGATCGATGGTTTCAACGGTTTGATGGGCGTTGGTGTTGATGAAGGTATGAATGGCTTTGGCGAAGAGTTCTTCGCCTAAGATGCCGCGAATCATGTGATAGACACAGGCCCCTTTTTCGTAGAGGTGGCGATCGTACAGTTCGATCGCTTCGCGGTAAATATTCGTCACCATCGGGCGACGATAACGAGAACTATCTTCGCTGAGATAACTGCGGGCTTCATTGAGGAGGTAATAGGCTCCATCTTCGGGGCCATATTCATGCTCTGTCCACAACACTTCGGAATAGGAAGCCGCCCCTTCTTTAATCCAAGCGTGAGACCAATGCTTAATCACCACCAAATCCCCAAACCATTGGTGGGCGAGTTCATGGACGACTAAGCTTTCGGTGCGATCGTTATCGATCGCAGCCCGTTGATCGAGGAGACAGCGATCGGTGAGTAGTGTTGTGGAGGTGTTTTCCATGCCACCAAAAATGAAGTCCGCAACGCAGACTTGGGCATATTTCGGATAGGCGTAGGTGTAGCCGTATTGCGCACTCAAAAACTCCATCATCCGAGGCGTTTTTCCCATACTGAGGCGGGCGGCTTCTTCTTGGCCTTTTTCCACGTAGTAGGTGACAGGAATGCCGTTCCATTCGTCGGTTAATTCGGCGAAGTCTCCCACGGCGAGGGTCATCAAGTAGGTGGGGTGAACTTGGGTTTGCTGCCAGTGGTAAACGGTGTGATTGCCGACGGTTTCGGTGTGGATTAGTGCGCCGTTGGAGATGGCGCGGTAGGGCTGGGGGACTTGGACGCGGATTTCGGAGGTGGCGAGTTGGCCGGGATAGTCGAAGCAGGGGAACCAGTAGCGGGAGTCTTCATCTTCGCCTTGGGTCCAGACTTGGGTGGGTTTGTCGGGGTAATGTTCGTCGGGTTGGATGAAGTAGAGACCGCGTTGGGGATGGTCGGCGCGGTAGTGGATGACGAGGTCGAAGGGGTCGGTGCGGGTGGGTTGGAGGAGTTGGATTTGGAGGTGTTCGCCGTCGTAGTCGAAGGGTTGGGCGATCGCACCAATTTGCACCGTATCAATTACCAGATCGACCGCATCGAGGCTGAGGGTGTGAATGCCGCTATGGACGGGGCGGATCGTGATCGTGCAAGTGCCGCTAAACCGTTGTTGGGGAAAGTCCAGCAGTAAATCGAGGGCAATATGTTCTACTTGACCGGGGCGATCGGGGTTGTAGTGGGGTTTCGCACCGGGTAACTCGAAGGATTTTTTGCGATCGCCTTCATCATCAAAATAGAAATACTGCATCGTTTCGTTTAGGTTGATCTGAATAGACACTGACGGTATTTTAACGTCCCAGCTTTCCCTAGAGTGCGATCGTGCCCCATCTTTCCCCCCAAAAAACAACGACCCCCAGAGTGGGGATCGTTGGGTACAGCCTCGATTCAGTCTGAATCAAGACTGGATGGGGGTGGGAGGCCTAGGATTTTTGCTGTTTCCGGCGGCGGGCCATACCGAAGAACCCAGCGCCTAAAAGACCTGCCGCCATGGACATGGGTTCCGGCACACCTTTACCGACGGTGAAATCATCAAAGGCAAATTCATCGCCCTGAATTTGATTCATCCGGAATTCGACGCGATCGAAGTTCTGCGAGGCATTATCCGCCATAAACCCGAAATAGAACGCTGATCCGTTGGTGCTGCCGTTGGAGCCATTTTTATTTTCGATCGCCAGACTGGAGATAAATTCACCACCCCGATAGAGATCCAGATAGGTCGTGGCTTCGTAGTCCCCTAAATCATAGGCATAGAACCCCAAGGCTCCCACGGCTTGGGTGAAGCTGATCGTGTAGTTTTGCACCGCGTTGGTGAGCCAGAACTGACTGCCAGAAGAGGCGTTGCGCCCTTTTTCCACTTCTCGCTTAATCGAGTCTTTGATGTCTTTGGAGGTGCCAGCGGTTTTGAGCAGGCTTTGATCAACGCTTTTGATCATTGATTTGTCACCGCCGCCGCTGAGGGTCGCTGTGCCCAAGCTGCCAAAATTGATGTCCATGCCGCCGTTGGTGGGTTGGGTGTGAATGGCATGGCTTTCAAAGTCTTCCGTGGCGAATTGGCTTAAGTTGCTGAGAAATTCGGTTTCGGCGGCTCTGGAATTGACGATGTTGTTGAAGGTTTTGGTGGTGTTGGTGGGGTTAGGGTTAATGTCTTCCCCAAAAAAGACAGTGAAGGCATGGGCAGCCGTGGCAGAACCGAGGGTCATCCCGGTAATGGCTGCAAATCCGATCAGTGGGCTAATGCGTGACATCAACATGACATTGTGGCTCCGTAGTACAAACAAAAATTAAGCGTTGTAGGGATGATTAATGCTTCATTTGCCCACGATCTAAGCATAAAAACTGGGTGATCCTAAAGGGTAATTCTACGGAGTTTGCGCAGTCTTCACACAATGGGGAGACTTCTTTAGCGGAAGTTTATTAACCCTCGCTGATCTGAATCGTCGCTTTTGTCGCCGGGAAGGGGGCAGTGGTGGTGGGTGGTGGATAGGATTGTGTTGAACGGTTAATCTCCTCTAGCCGGCTCGGTGATGCTCAACCTAAGATTCTGGGTCGGGGGGGGATGCTTCGGGCTGGGATTGTTGCTGTTGTTCGGCGGTGCGCATGCGTTGGGCTTGGGCGGCTAGTTCGCGAAATTGTTGTTGCCAATGGTCATTTTGGATCGTGCCTTGTTGATCTACGGTCTCTAAAATTTGCTCCCAATTCCCGGCATCCAGATCAGCTTTGAGTTGGCGGTATTGGGCTTCGAGTTCGCGCCATTGTTCGAGACTGGCTTGGGCATCTTGGTAGAGGGGGCTGCTGGTGGCCATGTCTTGGACTTGCTCGAGGGCGGCATCAACGTTGCCAGCTTCGAGGCTGCGCAGGGCGAGATCGAGTAAGAGGCGATCGCTCCTCTCCAAGGGTGAAGCTGTGGGCGATGGCTCTGAGGTGGAGGGAGTGGGTGTCGCCTTCAGATCAGCCCCACCATCGCAGCGGAGATAGTCCCCATGCACCCAGCCTTTAGGGTCTTTAATTTCGCGCCACACGCCATCTGTTTGGCCGGTTAACACGACTTCGGTATCCGGGGCCAGGCTATCAAGAGCTTGAGCCTCTTGAGTGGGTTGATCGCGTACTTGTAAGGTGGAACGAACCTGAACCACGCATCGCTCCGCATCGCCATCCATCCAATCCCCCACATTACTAAACAGACTGGGTACTGTTTCAGGGAGCGATCGCAACCCCACCAGGGCCCCCACGCTCATCGACACCAATACGAACGCCCCAATCAATGCACCGCGCCCCCATCCACTCGGCTGGGACACGACCGGATCGGGAGTTGGGGCCACGGTTACCGGGGGGGGTGTGGGATGCACGGGCGCGACGGCATAGGTGGCGGCGACCGAGAGGGGAGAGGGGGGCGGCGTGAGGGGGGCCGGGGCGGGATTCAGGTTCGCAACGGCCGGCGGTGGGGAGAATGAGGGCGCAACGACGGGGGCGGGGGTGACTTGGGGCAATGTGGCGAGAACTTCCGCTGCGGTTTGGTAGCGATCGCGCCAATAATACTTTGTCATTTTCGTCAGGATCGCCGCCAGTTCCCCACTGCAATGGCGCTGATTCCAGGCAATTTCGTTAGTGTCGTGATCGTAGGTGAAGTGAATCGGGGCAACGCCGGTGATCGCCTGGATCGCAATCACCCCCAGCCCGTAGATATCACTGCAAAAATAGGGGCGACCGTGGGCCTGTTCGCTGGCCATGTAGCCCGGTGTGCCGATGGCGATGGTTTGGGCGGCGAGTTGACTGGGGAAAAACGTACTCTGTAGTTGAATCTGTTTCACTGCGCCAAAATCCACCAAGACGAGGCGGCGATCGCTGCGTTGGCGCAAAATGTTATCCGGTTTGATATCCCGATGGACGACCCCTTGGCTGTGGACAAACTCCAGCACCGTCAAGCCATCCCGCAACAGATGCCATACCTCCACTTCGGGCCAAGGTTGCCCCTCGCTCAACTCCCCTGTAATCGGCAGCCCATCAACATAGTCCTGCACGAGGTAAAATTCTTGCCCCTCCTCAAAATAGGCCAGCAGGCGCGGAATCTGTTCATGGCGGCCCAACTGTTCGAGGGTTTCCGCTTCCCGTTGAAAGAGGCGGCGGGCGGTGGGCAACACCTGGGGGTCGCTGGTGGCGGGGCGGAGGTGTTTGACGACGCAGAGGGGTTGCCCCGGACGACGGAGATCGTGGGCCAGGTAGGTTTGGCCGAAGCCTCCCGCACCGAGCGCTTGCTTGACTTGATAGCGACCATCCAAAACTTGACCCAGCATGATCCTCATCACCACATAAACCTTTCCCTATGGTAGCCCCGCTCTGGATCGGGGTGAAAGGCGATCGCCCCCGCGCTCAATTGGCACAAGCTCGGCTCCCTAAGGCACGATCCCATTGGGGAGGGTGAGAATATGGCGGGCAATTTCCCCCGGATAGGTGATCCAGAGGTCTTCGGAGCGGGCGGCGCGTTCGGCGATGTGGTTGAGGGCGCGGCGGAGATGGCGCAGGCGGAAGGGTTGACCGACAATGTACGGATGCAGCGCGATTCCCATCACGAGGGGTTGATTTTGGGCTTGGCCCTGCATTTCAGCAAATTGATCGACGATCATGTCGGCGAAGTCGGTGGCGCTGGTGTTGCGGACGGCGATCGCTGGAATATCGTTCAATTCCTGGGGGTAAGGAATCGACAAAATCCGCCCCGACCGCGTTTGAAACCAGATCGGCTGATCATCGCAACACCAGTCCAGCAGATAGGTGTAGCCGGCTTCCTGGAGTAAGTCCGGGGTGATGTGGCTCTGGGCGATCCACGGCCCCAGCCAACCGCGAGGCCGTGCGCCTTCGTGGTGGGCGATCGTGTTGGTGGTTTCGATAATCAGGCGTTGGGTAGTGCATTAATGCACGGGACGGAGGAAAATCAGGCTACACAACTACGATAACTAGGGAGACAAGCTCATGGCTATTGAGATGACCTGTCCGACCTGTGGGTCTCACGATATCTCCAAGAACGGCACTAGCCACCG
>NZ_JAQMTY010000039.1 GCF_028330765.1 Spirulina subsalsa CS-330
AATGTATTGAAAATTAAGGACTCGCTGTCGCTCGATTTGTTTGTTGGTGCAAATTCATCTCGCCACTCAAAGGCACGTCCGCCGTTACCTTCGGTAACTCTACTCGGACTCGCTTTATAGTGGGAGTCTTCTTTGCACATTAAGATAAATATTGTAAAATCCAAACTAGAAGACAATCATGGCAACCTAACCACGACATCAACGTTATGACTTTAACCGTAGGAACGAAAGCGCCCGCTTTCACGACCACCGATGATCAAGGAAACACTGTTTCCCTCAGTGACTTTGCCGGCAAAATTGTCGTTCTTTACTTCTATCCTAAAGACGATACGCCCGGCTGCACCAAGCAAGCCCAAAGTTTTCGGGATAATTTTGCAGCGTATCAAGACAAAGACATGGTGGTCTTGGGGGTGAGTCGTGATGATCAAGCCTCCCACCAGCAGTTCAAAGAAAAATATGGTCTGCCGTTTACCCTCCTCACGGATGTAGAGGGTGCGCTCACCACCGCCTACGATGTGGACGGCGGCGGCTACGCCAAGCGCGTCACCTATGTCATTGATGCCGAAGGAACGATCGCCCAAGTGGATGCGGCGGTGAAAACCGAAACCCACGCCCAAGACGTGCTAGCCAGCATGGGTTAAGGCGCGATCGAGCAGGACTTACGCAAATTTCTGCAATCTCTCAGTTTTTCGTTGAGGCAAGGGGCTTAAGCCCCTTGTTTGTGTATGTTCCTGCGTAAGTCCTGTCGAGTTAACAAGCAACCAAAAAAGAGAGCGTGTTCATGGGACAGGCTCTCTTTTTTGTCGGGATGAATCGCAACGCTCCCATTATTCCGGTTGGACGGCTTCGGGGGTTTCGGTTTCAGCAGCTTGGTTTTGCTGTTCCTGTTGGCGTTGGATGGCTTCGAGTTGGCGGCGGCGAAAGTCTTGGCTGGCTTCGTTGAGGCTTTCGTTTTGGAGTTCGGGGTCAAAGGTGTTGTTCATTTGCCGCGCCCGATGAATGAGGTCAAAGGGGTTGAGACCGCCTTCAAAGAGGGTGTCGCGTTCGTTGGTTTGGAATTCGCCGGTTTCGGGTTCAACTTGGCTGAGGGCGGGCAGGAGGCAACCACTGCCCAGGGTAAGGAGGGCGGTGGACAGGAGCAGGGCGGAGCGGTGGAGGGGGTTAAGCATTGGTTTTAAAGGTGCGATCGCAGTCAACTCATTAACCATAACAAACACAGCCGCTGAGATGGAACAGGCGCAGGCCGTTCCCACCGGAGTTGTGATGCCTGATGGTAGCGTAGCTGTGCTGACATTAATCCTATCAAATCTGGAGGGTTGAGATTAATGGGGATCAAAAGGTTCGTGCTCCTCGTTGGCAAGGAGGTCTTTTTGGTTATAAAGTGGTAGTTAAACCCGTAGGAGGACAAAGGATGACTCAGGTGACAGTTGGAGAAAATGAAGGCATTGAATCTGCATTACGACGGTTTCGCAGAGAAGTATCCAAAGCTGGAATTTTTGCAGATATGAAACGTCTGCGCCATTTTGAAACGCCACAAGAAAAGAAAAAGCGCAAAGCGATCGCGCGTCGGCGCAAAAAGCGGTTTAGCTAACATCAACCGCTCTCAACCGCTTCACCATCCAGAATTTCGGTATCAGGGGTATAGATAGACATACCCCTTGCTGCTGTCTGTGGACATTGAGCGATCGCCCCCAAGCCAAAAAGCCACCGAAGTGTTGACCTCGGTGGCTTTTCGCAACGGGAGTTATCGCACGAGCCAGATTCGTGAGGACAGGCAAGGGGCTTAAGCCCCTTGTTCCGAGAGAGTTTAGCTGTCCTAAACACGGTCGACCTCTGCTATATCACCCTAGTGTCACGACATACCTTAATCGGTGGGTTACGGCGGATTGCTAGATTGCAGTAATGGCAGGAGTTTAATCCGCCTAACCCACCCTACAATAAAGTATCATTTTGGCTGTGTCACGCCACTAGCGGGCGAGTTCCGTATTGAATTCGTTATAGGAACGACGCTCAAAATCTTTCTCGACTTGAACCGGCAAATCAAAGATTTCGCGGAACACCCGATCCATCGCTTCGTAGGGAACCACGCCCGTTGCATTGAACCGCACCGTTCCCTCCCCATCCAAAATCACCGTTTGGGGGACACCCTGTTGATCGTAGTAATATCCGGCATCTAAGGGGCCGAAGGATTCACTGGGGTTGATTTCATCGACGCTGATGGGTAAAAAGGAGGCGCGACGGCCGTAAAACTCTTGCAAGCGGGAGACCACGATCGCAAACTGCTTACAGTCGCTGCTATCGTCCACGTAAAATGTCAGCATCGTCGGACGTTCCTGGCCCTGGGCTTGGGCGAGGGTTTCATGGACGGGCACGAGGGAGCCATTGCCGGCATAGAGGACGAAAATATTCCCGTCATAGCGATCGTCATCAATACTCGCCGCTGCCGTGGCCGGCAGTCCGATAAAACAGAGAACCGTAAAGAGTACAATCAAGGCTGATCGTATGATGTCGATGAGCGATCGCCCTAGGGATTGGAAAAATATAGACACGTTGAGATATCCTCGATGCTTGAAGTTCTGCTCTATCATGGGGTACGTTGCCGCTCGCACCGCTCTTTCCCCCAATTTGGGGCAGTTTGTTCAATCTTAGAGCGATCGACAACGCAGTAAGATAACTTAATATCATCAAGGGTGGACTAAACTCAATGCCCTGCCTATATTGCATGAGGAGTAGTGATGGCTGAAATGAATCAACAGGATATGCGCGATCGCCTAGGAAATGTTGACCAAATTAGAGATATTCTGTTTGGCACGCAACTGCGAAATTACGAACAACGCATTGAAAAACTCGAAGCAGAATCAGCCGAAATGCGCCAAGAAATGCATAATCGGTTTGATCAGATGCAAAACTCGTTAACTGGTGAACTAAAAAGTATCGCAGATTCCCTGGAAAAGAAGCTGAAATACTTGAGTTTGACCACCCATGATGAAACCACGAAATTATGGCAAAAGCTCGAACAATCGAACCAAAAAAACTATACAATCCTCGAAACTCTCAATAAAACCTTCAGCACCAAAACATCGAGTCTGCGGGAAGAGCTTAACCAAACTCAAGAACAGTTCCAGCTTGAAACCCAAACCCTGAAAGCGAAGATTTTTGAGGAACTCGAAAAATGCTTCTCGACCCTCCGGGATGCCAAGGTCTCCCGTGTTGATCTCGCTGAAGTGTTGTTTGAACTCTGTATTAAGGTCAAAGGCACTGAATTTGTCCCGGATCTTAAAGAGGCGATGGAAAATCATCTCCAAACTGATTTTCTCTTGCCGGAAGAGGAACAATCACCATCACAAACGTCCCAGTCTTCTGGGATGACCCAACGATAAGAGCGAAGACGGTGAGCATGACATCACGCGAGGGGGGTTACGACTCAGCTATTTACAGGTTTTGATGTCTTGCGAAACTGGGTCTTTTGTTTAAGACTATTTGAGCATCGTAGTGCAGAATAACCCGATGATGATAACTGGGACGAAGGGCTAAAATGCGGCTGGGGTGGGTTCAGGCTCCTCAAGAATGGGAGGATCGCGCTCGTGTGGTGCGATCGCTGGTCAGCATTGACTGAATCCGAGACCGTTGTGATTCTGTCCTGAACAGACTGTGTCAGTCAGAATAGTTACCCTGAATTTGGCACAATGGTTCAGTATAGATAGTACGATCACGAACCGTGCATGATTACACCCCTGTCGTTGAGTAAGGGCAGCTATGCCTTTTCCCTCAGAAGATCCGATTTCTCGTCCCAACCCTGATTCCCCAACACCCTCGATGCCATCCCCTCTTCCCCAAGCTGATACTTCACTTGGGGAATTATTCCAGTTTTTAACAGAACATGATCTGCCCCAGCATCCCGATCGCCCCCTGGCGGATACTGGGGCAATCTTTCACTCGTCCCAACCCAACAGACAGGGCTCCATCTCCGATGAGACCAGTGAGCGGCTCCGGTTGCTCCTCCTGGATCTCCTGGCCATTGATCAACAGAATGCCACTGATACCCCCGCAGAGACCCAAGACGAACTCTCGCGCCAACTGCGTCGCCTCGAACATCGGTGCCGCGATCCGCGCATCATGGGGCAGGTTATCTATCCGATTTTTGCGACCCTCCTGCAACAGAAAATCGCCCAATCCCCGGACGAAATTGTGCCCGCCCTGGCCACCATCATCGATCAGGTCTTAGCGACCCAAAGCCAGCGCGATCGCACCGCCCTCAGTAAAGCCCTCGCTGCTGCCATTCCCGGCGCGATTTCCAAACAAATGGGGGATGCCCCCCATGAAGTGGTGCAAGCGATCGCCCCCGCCATGGGCAAAGCAATCACCGCCCAAATCCGCCTTGATCGGGACTCAATGGTTGATGCACTCTACCCGGTGATTGGCAACACGATTTCCAAATACATGGGGGAAGTGGTCAGCCAAATCAATCACCGGGTTGAACAAACCTTCAGCCTCACCGGCTTGGTGAATCATCTGTCCCTGCGCCTCCGGGGGATTTCCGACGCTGAACAAATCCTCCGGGATGCAATGCCCTTTAATGTCCAAGCGGTGTTTCTGATTCACAAAGACTCCGGACTCGTGATCGCCGAAGTGCAGCAATCGGGAACGGCAGCCCTCGAAGCCGACATGTTAGCGGGGATGCTCACGGCGATTCGTAGCTTTGCCGGGGAATGTTCCACCGATCCCCGCCATCAATCGGAACTGACACAAATCGACTACGAAGATTTTCAAATCATTATGGAAGTGGCGGGCTACTGTTACCTAGCGGCGGTGACCCAAGGCGACCCACCGGCGATCTTTTCGATGAAACTACGCCAAACCATGAGCGCGATTATTCTCAATCATGGCTACGGGGATGCGATCGAACAGTTTGACGGCAATCCCAACAGCGTACCGGAGTCGATCCCAGAACTCCTCCATGACCTCCTCAATGCTCCCCAGCAGATCGAACGCCCACCGGTCGAGCGTCGCCCTCTGCCGTGGGGTTTGGTGCTGACATTGGGGTTTGTCTTGGTGGCGGTGGGGATTCCCTTGGGGGTGATGAAATATCAATGGTGGCAGGCGCAACAGTTGACGGCCCAACTGCGCGACACCTTTGTCTCGACCCCTAGCTTGGCGCTGTATCGGATTCAGCCGGTTGTTGAGAATCAGACCATCACGTTAACAGGACAGGTTCCCAGTCTGGTGTTACAACAACAGGCTGCTGACATTACCCGTCAACTGGCTCCGGATTTCACCGTCGATAATCAGGTGATCGCCGTGGATGCGCCCCCGGAGCCAGAGGCGATCGCAGCCGAAGCCCAACGCCTCACCCAAGGCCTCGCCCAAGTGCTCGCCACCCCCATTACCAGCACCTACGACCCCGACTTACAGCAACTCCTCGTCCAAGGCAGCGCCCTCAGCGCCGACCAAACCGCCCAACTCACCGAAAGTCTACGCCGGATTCCGGGGGTGCAGTCTGTGGTGCTCTCCCTTGATAACCAAGGATCACCCCTAGCTCAACGGGTCTATTTCACCCCCAACAGTGCCGACATTAGCCCCCAAGAATATAGCCAGAAACTCACGCCCCTGATTCGCTACCTGCGCGACAATCCGACGGTGAAACTCCGCATCATTGGCCATACCGATCGCAGCGGAACCGAGCAAATCAATCAACAACTCGCACCCCAGCGAGCGGCCGCAGTGCAAGCGGTGTTGAGTCAAGAAGGGATGCCGCTATCCCAGCTAGAGACGGTGGGGATGATCGATCCCCCTCCCCAAGTGAGCAATGCCGATGCACTATGGTTAAGTCGGTGCGTGCGCTTTGAAGTGGTTAACTAAACTAAAGTCTGAACAGTGTCATGGGTACTATTTCTAAGAAAATTTGTATGGTGGGTGACTTTGGGGTGGGGAAAACGAGCTTGATTCGGCGGTTTGTCGAGCGGGAATTTAGCGATCGCTACCTCTCGACGGTGGGCGTGAAAATTTCCCGCAAAGTCATTCCCCTAACTCCTGATCTAGAGCGCAATCTTGATACCCTCAAACTCCTGATCTGGGATCTGGAAGGACAGACCAAATTCAAAGCCATTACCCCCTCCTACCTCCACGGCTCCGAAAGTATCTTGGTGGTTGCCGATGTAACCCGCCAAGAAACCATTGACAATATCCAAAACCATATTCAACTGTTTCTCGGTATTAATCCCAAGGGATCGATTGCGATCGCCCTCAATAAAATTGATCTCCTCGACAGTGATGAACAGTCATACCTCAAAGAATCGATTCACTCAACCTTTACGACCACAGTGGGAGCATATTTCACGTCAGCAAAAACAGGCGAAAATGTAGACACAATCTTTAATGCGATCGCTCAAAAAATGGTGCCTTAATGTCCTAGAGTTTTAGTTCAATATTTAATGGTATGACTCCTCCGCTACAGGCTCTGAATCTTCCGAGTTTTATTGAATACATTATTATTGACGCGAACTTTAGGCTCACTCACCTTGCATCTCACACCGTGAGCCATTGTCACGCAAACCTCAACATCAATGATGATGTGCGCAATGCGTTTCAAGAACTGGTGGGCATCGAACAAATTACCCAACGTATTTTAGCCCATCAACAACCCGGCTTCACCCTTCAAGAAGTCATTCACTATTCCTCCCAGCAACCCGATTCCGGTATTTATCTCACCTTGAATCTGCAACGATTAGATGAGCAGCATCTCATTATTTTCATCGAAGATGTCACGGAAACGGCTCTGTTACGCCAAGCCTTAGTGCAGCGGGTTAATGAAACAGAACTGCTGTTAAATGCGCTGCAATTGTCCGAGAATTATAATCGTCGCATTATTTCATCAATGGGCGATGCACTGTTTACCATCAATGCTTCAGGAGACTTGAAAACCATTAATACCGCCGCTCTCACCCTCTTCGGCTATGGTGAAGCAGAGTTAAAAAATCAACCGTTAGCCACCTTATTTCAAAACCAAATCCCCGCCTCAATTTCTCCTGAATCAATCCTCAAAAATCCCACCTTAGAGAATTACGAAGTGACATGCCATACTAAACAGGGAAACAGTATCATTGTGTCGTTCTCCTGTTCATTCGTCCATTCAAAAGAGAATGATTTACCCATTTTTATCTATATTGGTCGTGACATCACGGCTCGCAAAAAAGCAGAGCAAAAAATCAATCAGGCTCTAGCCCAGGAAAAAGAATTAAATGATCTCAAGTCTCGCTTTATTGCGATGACATCTCACGAGTTCAAAAATCCCCTATCCAGTATTTTGATGTCGGTGGAATTGCTCGAAGAATTTGCGGATCATTGGACTCTGGAAAAACGGATGACGCATCTCAAGCGGATTCGGCAATGCACAACACAGATGAATGATCTGCTCGAAGATATTTTAGTGCTGGGGAAAGCCGATACGGGGAAACTAGAGTTTCAGCCGCGGCCGTTGGATTTGGGGAATTTTTGTCAGGAGTTGACGGAAGAATTGCAGTTTTTAGCGGGCGATCGCCACGCCATCACCCTCCACCTTCAATCCCCCCTTGCGCCCACCTATGCCCTCGATGAAAAACTATTGCGCCAGATGTTGGTGAACTTAATTACCAATGCGGTGAAATATTCACCTCAGGGGGGTGTGGTGGATTTTCGGGTCGCGGTGGAGGGGGAGAGCCTGTGGTTTGAGGTGCAGGATCAGGGGATTGGGATTCCAGAATCGGATCAGCCGCGTTTGTTTGAATGTTTCCACCGATCGCACAATGTTAGGGACATTAAAGGGACGGGGTTGGGCCTTTCGATTGTGAAGCAAGCGGTGGAATTACACGGCGGCACGATCGCATTTCGCAGTGCGATCGACCAAGGCACGACCTTTGAAGTGCACTTACCCCTGCATCTGACCCCATGGAACAGTTAATTATTTTCAGTCGCTATCCAGAACCCGGACGGACGAAAACCCGCCTCATTCCGCGCCTTGGTGCGGCTGGGGCGGCTGAACTTCAGCGCCGGATGACGGAACACACGCTCCGACAGGTGCGGGCTTTGCAGCGGGTGCGATCGGTGGATGGGGTGGTGGCGTTTACGGGGGCAACGACTGACCAGATGCGGGCGTGGTTGGGGGATCATTGGCAGTATTCGCCCCAAACGGCGGGGGATTTGGGGCAGCGGATGGCGGATGCGATCGCCCACAGTTGCCAAGCAGGCAGCGATCGCACGGTGATCATCGGTATTGATTGCCCAGATCTCACCCCGGCGATTTTGACGGCGGCCTTTGAGCAGCTTCAGACCCATCCGGTGGTGCTGGGGCCCGCCCAGGATGGGGGCTATTATTTGGTGGGGTTAACGGAGCCGCTGCCGGCTCTGTTTACGGGGATTGATTGGGGGACGGATCGGGTGTTGGCCCAGTCACAGCAGGCGATCGCTGCCCAGGGAAAAACCTACGCCATCCTGCCCACCTTAGCGGATGTGGACTATCCCGAAGACTTACCAATCTGGGAAAAATACGCCCCATCCTAAGCCCGATCTCGCCCCCTTAGACGGTCTCCACTGCCACCGTTTGCCCCAGACGGGCGGCCTGTTCCGCTGCCGCCGCCACCCGCAGGGCATAGAGGCTCGCACTGGGCTGGACGTAGAGGGGGCGACCGTCGCAGAGGTAGTCCACCACGGCGCGGGTGTCCTGTTGAAATAACCCCCGCCGACTGCCTAAATCAAGGGAGGTCTGAGCCTCGCCCTGAATCAAAGTGCCGCGATCTTTATCGAACAAGAGTGTGGCGCGATCGCCATGGAGTTCAAAGACGCGCATCGGGTAGGTGAACGCATCGCCTTTGCCATAGGTGACGGTAGCCAGTAAGCCACTGTGAAAGGTTAACTGGGCGATACAAAGACAGGCGGTGTATTCCGAGGGCGAATCACTGGCCCAATAGCGCGTCTGACAACTGACCGTTGCCACCGTGCCAAAGAGATCCGTGAGGCGATGAATCCGCGAGAGGGCAGCCACTAACGGAAACCCAAACTGGTCGTGGTTGTAGCTCCAGCGTCCGGCATGGGGCGTTTGGGGGTTGAGGGTGACGTAGCGGGCGTAGTGGGTTGTGCCGAGGGCGGGGCAATGGTCACGCATGGCGAGGTGTAGACCGCCCAAAAGTTCAATATGTTCGATATGCAGCAGTCGATCCTGTTGGGCGGCGATCGCCAACAACTCCGCCGCCACTGCCGGATGAAAACTCAGGGGATATTCACAGACCACATGTTTTCCCGCTGCGAGGGCCCTGCGGGTGATTGCGTCGTGATCGTGATTGCGCGTCGCCACAATGACCACGTGCAGACCGGGATGGGTGATCAGATCCTGCCAATCGGTGTAATGGGTGGCTTGGCAGTCTGGATCGATGGCCCGCATCCGTTCGGGGGAGGCACTAGCGATCGCCGCTAAGGTGGCGCGATCGTCCGATGCGATCGCTTCAATCCGTCGCTTCGCCACATAGCCCGTCCCCACAATCCCCATCAAAATGGGGGGAGTTAGACCCATGAGAAATTTAAATTGTCGATAACAAACTTGACATCCTCACCGGGCTAAAGCCACGGTGATTCCTAAGCCTCACGGATTAGGTTTCTGTTTCTTCCCATCGCTGGGGTTTCGCAACTGCCTCCACCTCTGGGGTTTTTTGGTCTTAGGTTCGCTCGGCAGACTTTAGGC
>NZ_JAQMTY010000040.1 GCF_028330765.1 Spirulina subsalsa CS-330
CTAAGTTTTTGTTGTCTGCTGCGGGACATTCAGTGGACGTTAAACAGATGCTTGGGTCGGGGAATCTGGACGGGGTTTCAAGACAGAGATGACTTGAGACTAGACAAACCCAATGAAGCAAGAATCCCCCGTTATAATCTGTGATTTAACGGTGGGAGTGTCAATAATACGGGATTGCATAAAAAGTTTTCGCCAATACCATTAAGATAAAACCACCAGGGTAGTAACGTTGTTGATTCAGAGACTTCATGCAATCTTGATGGTTGTGGGTAAGAAAGTTTACTGAATCTTCACCCATCATTGAAGATAAACCTCTTTAATAGAAAGGGAGAGATATCGTCTGACGAATCCGCCGAGAACAAAACCATGCAGCGATCGTCAGCAGCAGATGGACTGTTCAACGTTGAGAACATCATTCAGTAACCGGGAGAGGATTTTAAAGATGAAACGGACACAGCAATTACTTTTGGGCTTAGCCATTATGACGGGATGTGGGGTGTTAGCCTCGCAGCCAGCTTGGTCATTTAGTATCGACTTTGACGACGCTGAGACCAACTATCGAACCTATACCAACGATCCCGATCCGGATGCGTTATACAACTACGGGGAGTCCGCCGCGATTCGGGCCCTCACCGATGGAGATATCAAAACCAACGTCGAACTGACTTACAAGAGCGAGGTTGTCTCTGAGAATGTCGGATTTGAGGCAACGCGGGGTAACCAAACGGCTAAGATCAGCAGCGTGACGACCGCAGACTGGGATGAATATGGTCAAGCCTGGATGGATGATTTATTCAAGCGCTACAACAGTCTGCAAAGCAGTTGGTCTGGTCTCAGCAGTTCTGCCCAGAGTGTCTTCACGGAGTCGTTTAAATCGGCTGGTTTGGGTGATCCCAATATTGCCGAGTTTTCGCTTCAGGATGATGGTGCGATCGCAATGCAAACCGTGGGTTTCTATGATCTCCGCAGCGTCCTCAGCACCCGCGCCAGTGCCCAACTCGCCAACTACAACACCTTACAACAGCTTGCCGGGGCGAGTCCCCTGCAAAAAGCCGCAGTGGCAGCGAAAGCGGGGATCACCGTCGCCGCTCTGGAGCAACAGATTGCCTCAGCACCGGCTGTGGTTGAAGGGTTAAGCGCCCTTTTGACCACGATTGACAGCTTGAAAGAAGAACTCCAAGCCAGCGAAGTGGCGAAGGTGGAGCGGTATGAAAACGGCATCCTCCAAAGCACAGAATACGCCTACACCTTTGAGGCGGTGTCGTCAGGGTTGACGGCGTTAGATGATGGTGAATCCTACAGTGGCTTGTACAGTTGGTCTAGCCCCGGCACACCCCAAAGTACGGGCACTCCGGAGCCCACCTTCTTGATTGCCTCGGCTGTGGCGGGTGGTTTCTTCTCAGCGGCAAAGCGGAAGCAAAAAAAAGGCTAGGTTTCGACTCCTCTCTCTAAATATTCTCTCTATTGTCGAATGGAGAACTGCGATCGCGGTTCTCCTTTTTTGTTGTGAGCCACGATCGGTACGTCGTTGATCCAGTGGCGTGATTTATCATGGGGCGAGTTGGGATTGAGCAGAGGGAACATGGTACGAGTTTTTTTAGCGATCGCCGCAATTTTGGGCGGCTTATCGGTCTTGGGTGGGGCCTTTGGTGCTCATGCCCTGAAAGAGCAACTCAGCGAGAAAGCCCTCGCCATCTTTGAGACGGGGATTAAATATCAGATGTATCATGCCCTGGCCTTGCTCCTCGTGGCGTTGCTCCTCGGTCGCGCCGAAGCGGGGCAAGGGTGGCTCACGGTGACGGGGTGGGCGTTTGTGGCGGGCGTGGTGGTATTTTCCGGGAGTCTCTACGCCTTGAGCTTTTCGGGGATTAACTGGCTTGGCGCGATCACGCCGTTGGGAGGGGTGGGGTTGATTATTGGCTGGGGTTGTTTAGCGGTGGCGGCGTTCCAGTACCGTTAACACAGCACGAATAAGCAGGGACATCAGTTAGGGCTTCATGATGATGAGTAATAAAACGGTACGGTGGGGCGTGATTGGGGTTGTGGTGGCGCTGTGGGTGGCGTTGAGCGGTGGGCCCATGCGATCGCAGTCGTTCACCCCGATTTTTGACTACAGCGATCGCACCCATCCCGTGATTGCCGAGCAGGGCATGGTGGCCACCCAGGAAGCTCTCGCCACAGAGGCCGGACTGACGGTGTTAAAACAGGGCGGCAATGCCATTGATGCAGCGGTGACGGTGGGGTTTGTGTTGGCGGTGACGTTGCCACGGGCGGGGAATTTGGGCGGCGGGGGGTTTATGCTGCTCCATCAGGCGGAAATGGATGAGACGGTGGCGATCGATTACCGGGAAACAGCACCCCAAGCGGCCACACGGGATATGTTTCTGGACGCGGAGGGGAACGCCGACCCGCAAAAATCGCGGTTTAGTCATTTGGCCGTGGGTGTGCCGGGGACGGTGGCCGGGTTAGCGCAGGCGTTGGAAACCTATGGCACGATCGCCCTGGCCGATGCGATCCAACCAGCGATCGCCCTCGCCCGCGATGGATTTCCGGTGTCCCAAGATCTGTATGAATCCCTCCTGCAAGGGCGCGATCGCCTCACTGCCAACCCCGCCACCCGCGCCATTTTCTACCACGAGGACGGCACGCCCTACCGTGTTGGAGAAATTCTCCAGCAGCCCGATCTCGCCCGGAGTTTGCAGCAGATTGCCGATCAGGGAATTGGGGCGTTTTATCAGGGGGAGATTGCGGAAGCGATCGCCACGGAAATGGCCAACCATGGCGGCTTAATCACCCAGGCGGATCTCGCTGCCTATCGCCCCGCTCGGCGTGAACCCGTCCAGGGAGACTATCACGGTTATCAGGTCTATTCGATGCCGCCGCCCAGTTCCGGCGGCGTGCATCTGATCCAAATGCTCAACATTCTCGAACCCTTTCCCCTGGATCGTTGGGGACATAACAGCGCCAAAACGATTCACCTGATGGCGGAAACGATGAAGCGGGCGTATAGCGATCGCGCCCAATACCTCGGCGATGCTGATTTTGTCGATGTGCCCCTTGAGGGTTTAACCTCGCGGGCCTACGCCGCCGAACTACGCACCCAGATTAATCGCGATCGCGCCACCCCCAGCAGCACGATCAAACCCGGCAACCCCATCCCCCACGAAAGCGACGAAACCACCCACTATGCGATCGTCGATCGTTTCGGGAACGCCGTCGCCAACACCTACACCCTCAACTTCAGCTACGGCAGCGGCATCACCGTCCCCGGTACAGGCATTTTGCTCAACAACGAGATGGATGATTTTTCGGCTAAACCGGGGATTCCCAATGCCTACGGCTTGATCGGGGGGGAGGCAAATGCGATCGCACCGGGAAAACGGATGCTCAGTTCCATGAGTCCGACGCTGGTGATGCGGGACGGCAAGCCTGTTTTAATTACGGGCAGTCCGGGGGGCAGTCGGATTATTACAATTGTGTTACAGATGATTCTGAACGTGATTGACCACGGCATGAACATCGCCGAAGCGAGCGCCGCCCCCCGCATCCATCACCAATGGCTCCCGGATCAGCTTTATGTGGAGGAGGGGATCAGCCCTGATACGATCGCCCTCTTGCGCCTGATGGGTCACGACGTTCAGCCCCAATACGCGGCGGGCAGTGTGCAGAGTATCTTAATCGAGGGCGATCGTATTACCGGAGCCTCTGACCCCCGCAAACCCGATGCGTTAACCCTGGGATATTAATTTGAAGAGTTGGGAAGGAGGTAATACCTCCCTTACCGGATTTACTTCATGCTAAGTTTGGACTTGCTGACTGCTCACTCGCTTATAGATACTTGTTACTTGTAAAAGCTGAGAGTAGCAGGCTTTACTTCTCCCCATTAAATGTGGTTTGCTACCAGCAATTTGCTGATAAGCAGTTTTTGCTGATGCAATTATTTCTTTATCACTAAATAAGCTAGGTGCTTCAATAGTCCACTTGCCATTTTGTTTTTTCGCAAATACAGAAAGAGAGGCAAGAATGGGAAATATGATTCCATCAGGTATGTCAATGACATCACGTCCATCGCGAGATATGCAACGTAAACCAGTTCCCTGAAAGCCTTGATGAGTTTTCCACTTTTTGTGAAGTTGATATGCCTGGGGTGCAATATCTAGGTAGAATTTGTACAATTCTTCGTATCGTTTCTTATTTGGTGATTTTTCAGAATCAGTGCTTTTTGCACTTTTGTAAATCTCACGAAAGTCCTTCAAGCACCGGGCTTTCTGACTGTAGGTAAAAGTTTTATTTGGAAAATCTCCGTCTTTATCTTTTACCCATAACTCAGGTGGAATTAAAGCGGTAATAACCTGAAGTAACCTTTCGGTATCTAAGTACTTCTCTGAGAGCTCGGTTTCAGATGTTCGGAGTTTTTTTCCAGGCAAGTTGGACTGAATTGATTGATCTAGCTCATCTAGCTCACCAAGTCGCCCTGAAATTGAGAGCAGCTTTACGTCGTTTTGGAAGTTACGAGCGATGGATATTTCTGCAATTAATGATTCGTCTGAAGTGATGATCAACTCGAAAGTGATGTGAATGTCTGGAAGTGTCTCACCACTCTTTTCATTCTCAACATCACGAAGGTAGTCTTTCAAGATCCCTTGCGTTTGTGATCCATTAATAATGCTTGGTTCATCTAGAAAAAGTTCTTTGGACTTCTCATTAACTTCGTAGCCACGTGCAACAATTACAACGCCACCGTTTAGAATTGAGAATTTATCAGGATAGTTTGTGAGTGTATCCCGAATTGCTCGGTGAACGGCGGTAGGTGTCTTTCTTTGTCTTCCCTCTGCTCCGAGCAAGTAGTCACGGACATTTTCGTTAGTCGGTAGATCTACAATTGCTTCTATGGGTGCATGTCCCGACAAAACTTTTCTTTGATTTTCTGTATCTTCTGGACAACTAATATTACGAAATGAGTAATACGTGAAGCGAACCCGACTGTGATGCTTTACAGGATCGGAGTATTTCATTTGGTTTTGTACCTTATCTTGAATAATCACCCCTTTTAGAGTCGCTAGTCACTGACTAGGACGGGATGGCTTAACTTAGCCTAGTCTAACTAACAAAAAAGAAAAATAGCAAGTATGTTTGTGAGGTAGACATCTTGTGGGATAGCCATCCCGGCTGTTCAATCTACGATAACTCCGCGACGATCGCATCTTGCAAAAGCAGTTGCTGGGTGAGTAGATCTTCCACGGTCAATCGGAGGCGGCGTTCTGCATCCACCGCAAAGAGGAGTTTGAGGCGATCGCGCCCCGGCACACCCGCCGGGGACAGGGTGGCGATCGTCCTGGCTCCGTCGCGATCGTTCAAGGGTTTAACGGCCACATCGCCACTCTCTAGGCTGCGGGTGACGAGGCGATCGCCATCAAAATACACCTCGGTGCTGCTGGTTTGCGTCCCCAGTTCGCCGATGATCAATTCCACGCTGGGCTGATTTTCCACCGATGCCCCTAACAGGAGTTCAATCGGTTCGGCCATCGGGTAGGGCTGGCCGGCGGGGATGATCGGATGCCAGGCGTGGCGTTTGTCGCGGCGATGCCAATAGCGGATGCCGTAGCTGTGGTAAAGAAAGTCTTTCAGTTCAAAGCCTTGGGCCAGTTGCAGCGCACCGAGGGCGATCGCGCCAAAGGGGTTCTCTGTCCGAATTTTCTCCCGCTCCCCATAGCGCCCAATCCAGTCCCGCACTGCCGGCAGTTGCGTCGTCCCGCCTACCAAGAGCACCGCCCCGATATCCTCCCAATCCACCCCTTGCGATCGCCCCTGCTGCAACACCTGGGTCATCAACGTATCCAACTGCGCAAAAAAGCCCCGCTCGGTCAAAATCGCGTCAAATTCCGCCCTATTTAGCTTCAGGCTGTAACTTTCTAGGGTTTCGTCGTCAAAATAGGCTTCTTCGGCGGTTTTTTGGCTAGAGAGGCGAATTTTTAACCGTTCGGCGAGGCGGGTGGTGAGGGTGGATTTGGGAAGATTTTGGGTGGCGGCGAAGTGATCGACAAGCCAATCATCGAGATCCGAACCGCCTAAATTTTGTCCCGCTTTGGCTAACACTTGGGCGGTTTTAACCCGCTGCGTGGTGCGATCGCCCAGTAATTGATCGCCCCATTTCAAGATAAATCCCAAGGGTTTTGTGCCGACACGCTTCTCCTCCGGCTGCAAATCCACCAGGGAAAAATCCACCGTCCCGCCGCCAAAATCCACCACCAGCACTGTTTTTGTCCCAAAGCTGGCATAGCCCAAGGCCGCCGCTGTGGGTTCATCCAACAGCCGCACCTGGGGAATCTGCAACTCTTGACACACATCGGTTAACCAACGGCGATAGGATTCAAAACTATCCACCGGAACCGTGAGCACCAGGGATTCAATCGGCTCTTGGGCTTGGAGTTGCGTCAAAATCTGCGTCAAAAACCAAGTGCCCGCCTGCTCAAAGGTGATCGTTTTACCATCGAGTGCTGGTAAAAATCCCTGCACCTCCGCCCCAATGCCCCGTTTAAACCGCCGAAAAAAACGTGGATCATTGCGCACATCTAAGCCGCGATCGCACACCTGCTGACCGACTAACACCTGCCCCGTTGCCCCCTGTTCTACATAGAGGAGACTGGGAACCAAGGGCGGATTTTGTAAAAACTGCTGAGTCAGCGGGGGCAATGTCACCAATTCCCCTTGCTTCGTGGTGGCTGAGAGGCGAGCAATGGCCGTATTGCTCGTTCCCAAATCAATCGCAACAATCATGACCGTTTGCTAGTACAAGACTTTGAGGGGCATCATACGCCATGGCCCAAACCCCATCGTACTTTTTTAGCGGCGAAGATTTGTTACATTTTGAAAAAGTACGGTATAACCAATGCTTAAACCCGTGTTAATCGAGAGGAGGATGGCTCGTGAATGCGGCAGAACAAGCCCATAACCTACAACTGACGAGCAAAATTGCAGCGATCGCCAACATATTCAAAACCACATTCCCCGACGCGAAAGCCGACCTCACCCCCTGGCGGAGCGACCCCGACACCCAAGAATGGGTAGACCCCGACTCCATTGATCTCGGCTTCCACTTTCCCGGTTGGAGTCCCCGCCTCCAAGGTCGCAGCATCCTCGTCCAAGTGCGCTTTCACTGCGATCTAGACACCCAAATCCAGCGCCTAATCGGGGTTGAGGTGGCGGCGTTTAATCATCGCGGTGAAGCTTGGCGACTTTCCACCATTGACCATTGGCGAATTGAAGGTCAAGATTTGCCCTACCCCGATGTCACAGACAAGCTGAAAAGCGTGTGCCGTCAGATTTTTGAATTGTTTGCAATCTCTGACTCAGCTTGTTAAGATATCTAACTGGTCGCTAGCATAGCTCAATTGGTAGAGCACCTCACTTGTAATGAGACGGTTGCGGGTTCAAGTCCTGTTGCTAGCTTAGTTTGAAGCCCAATTCAGTTTGCTCTGTGATGAGCTAATGCGATCGCCTTGGCTGATCAGGGCAGCGAGCTAGAAGCTCGCACTCCAAAGGATGACAGCGGGAGTGTGAGCCTCTGGCTCACTGCTCCCAGATCCAGACTCCCAGATCCAGACTCGCAACTGGGGTGATGGATAATATTTAGGGAGAGAGACACGGAGCGTGGATTACTTGGGTAGTCGCCACTCCGATCACCCTGGGTCATGGTTTTCGTGCAAACAGCCCGAACGCTGCGCTCAGATCGGCCCTGAACTTTGGCGTGAGATAGAACCGCCGTCTCTGAAAATCTATATTACGGGTGAGATGAAACCCTGAACATTGCGCTAGGCTGGGAGTAGGCATAGTTTTGAAAACCACACTTAATTACTTTAGGAGGAAAGGACTATCGCTAAGAAACAACTCATGAACCACCAGATCAAATCAACCCATGTGCTTTTGATCGACCACGAGAATAATAATCGCGGCTTGACTGAAACCAGTGAAGCCATGCAACTGGCGAAACAAGTGGGACTGGATCTGGTGGTGGTCTCCACCGATAAAGAAGCCCCCGTGGCCAAACTGATTGACTACGGCAAACATAAATATCAACAGAAGAAACGGCAACGCCAAACCTCCAAACCCACGATGAAAGAGGTCAAACTCCGTCCTAATGTGGGCGATTCGGACTATGGTGTGCGGATTAACCGGGCCACGGAATGGCTGGCCAAGGGGAATCCGGTTAAATTTCAAGTCCGTTTGCGAGGACGGGAACATCAACACCGCGATCGCGCCGCTCA
This sequence comes from Spirulina subsalsa CS-330, assembly GCF_028330765.1. Classification (GTDB taxonomy): domain Bacteria; phylum Cyanobacteriota; class Cyanobacteriia; order Cyanobacteriales; family Spirulinaceae; genus Spirulina; species Spirulina subsalsa_A. Next base: position 8,265 of record NZ_JAQMTY010000040.1, read on the forward strand.
ACTTCTCGAACGGGTTATCGAAGACCTCAGTAAAACTGCTACGGTTCAATCCTTTGATCGGCGCAGCTTAATCCTTCAACTTGCGCCCACCTAAGGGTCTGGTTGAACGCAGACTAATTTTTTGAAGGGATTCGTCAACATCCCCCCACAAATCAGAGTGCAACCCCATCACAAGTTTGGTTCACTCTGGTTTGTGTCGCAGGTCAACCCAGGGTTTTTGGCCGTGCAGACCGCAATTGTTTGCTAGAGTTGAAGTGAGCATCATCCACTCCGCCCCGTGATCTAGTTCAGAATGTTTTTTAATGCGACAGAAATTCTGATCGATGAGTTTGTTAAGCGTTTGCGGGCTGCCTATCAACGCACCTATGGTGGCTTAAAGCCAGATTACGCAGAGATTATCACCTGGGCGGGAAGTATGGCGATGGAAAACATTGCCAACAGTGACGCACTCTATCACAATGTCGAGCATTCGATTTTAGTGACTCTGGTGGGGCAAGAAGTGCTCCACGGGCGACATATTCGTGAAGGGGGGGTGTCCTGCGAAGATTGGCTCCATTTTTCCATTGCCTTGGCCTGCCATGATATCGGCTACGTCAAAGGAGTTTGCCGCCAAGATAATGAAGCCGAACGCCTCTACGCCACGGGAAAAAATGGCGAAATGGTTCACTTACCGTCGGGCTGTTCCGATGCGTCCCTGACTCCGTATCATGTGGATCGCGGTAAATTGTTTATTGAAGAACGGTTTGGCGGTCATCGCCTCATTGATGCGACGCTAATTAAACAGAGTATCGAACTGACTCGTTTTCCGGTTCCCAACCAGGATGATCATCGCTGCACCATGGATTATCCGGGCTTGCTGCGAGCGTCTGATCTAATTGGTCAACTCAGTGACCCGCGCTATCTCCGTAAAATTAACGCGCTGTTTTATGAATTTGAGGAGACGGGGGCCAATGCGCTGCTGGGGTTTAAAACGCCGGCGGATTTACGGCAAAATTATCCTCAATTTTATTGGCACGCGGTGTATCCCTTCATTGAGGATGCTCTGCAATATTTAGCCTTAACCCAAAAGGGCCAGCAGATTATCGCCAATCTTTATGCAAATGTGTTCAAGGTGGAACATGCGATGGCGACGGAGGGCAAGGCTCCGTCGTTTCCGTTGGCGTGATCGAGTTTAGAAGAGGCTGAGGTTAAACAGGAGGGTGGCGCGGCTGATGCCGTCGGCTTGGCCGGTGCTGGTGAGGGAGAGCGATCGCACATGTTCCAAAATGGGTTTGGCGGCCACTTCAATCACCTTGACGACGGGGAATTTTTCGGTGATCAGGGGTCGCACTTGGGGCCAATCGAGATACAGGAGGCCATTGTTGGGGGTGGGCAGGGGAGCGATCGCTGCCTGAAATGCCTGGCTGGTGGCGAGGTTGGCGCGGCGCGATCGCACCAAATTACTCACCACATTGAGGGAATTGGAAAGCACGAGATAGTCGTCAAGGGTGGTGTAAGCTCCCTGCACCTTGGCGGTAATCTGGCCCCCGGCGGCGGCCAGTTCGGCCCAAGCGGTGACGGGTTGGTCTTGAATACTGACGGTGCTGATCGTCAGGTTTTGGGCTTGGGCGCGGCTGTCGAGTTCCTCTAGGGCTGCGGGGGTTTGCTCCGTTTGCCGCGTGACAAAGACCCAATCCCGATTCGGCAACACCGACAGGGCATAATCCCCCGTCACCCAGGGAAAAATCGCCTCGGTGGGGTCAAGGTCGGGGGTGAATTGGGTGAGGGCGGTGGTGAGGAGGGACACGACGGGGCTGTCTGCGCCGAGGCTGGTGGTGATCTGCTCCCAAAACTGATGGAGGTCTGTACCGGCGGCGGTGAAGCTGGTTTTGGGGGGGAGGTATTGGAGAGCGGTGACGGGGGCGGTGAGGCTGGGGGGTTGAGCCTCTTCGGTGGCAATGCCCGCGACGGCGGTATCAGCGATCAATCCTTCGGGGCTGAGACCCAAGGCGAAGGTGAGGGTGGGAATGGGGTCGGTGGGTTCGGTGTCGAAGGCTTTCGCGACGGCGAGCAGATTGAGGTAGGCGACGCCGATGCGGGGGCGGTTGATGGGGGCGAGGGCCTGTTGATAAGCGGTGCTTTGGGCAAGGTTTAAGGCGGGAACTTGGACGTTGTTAATTGCATCGCGGAGGACTTTGGGATGGTTGGCGAAGAGGACGTAGCGATCGCCCACGACGGCACTGGCTAAATTTGCCCCTTGACCCTGACGGGCTTGGCGGTAGATCAGATTCACACCTTTGTACTGTTCAAAGACGAGATCCGCTTCACCCGCGATCGCCCCTTTGGCGTAGAGAATCTGCAAGAACTCCCGCGCCCGCTCGCCATCCTGGGCCGCCACGGCCAACAGATAGCCCATTTGCGCCCCATTATCCGGGTTGCGATCGTAGTCCAGGGAGGTGATGGCCACGGTGATTTCGTCACCGAGCCAGCCTTGAATATCGCGGCGATAGTTGAGGCCCGTTTGGGCGAGGAGTCCTGCTTTGAGGCGATCCAGTTCTTGACGGGTGCGAGGGCGATCGCCCAAGGGAGTCCCCACCTGCACCAAGGATTCTAAACGAGTGGGATTCACCAACAGCGACACCATCAGCGGCGACTGTTTCGGGATGAACATGGCCGCCGTTGGGGTCGCCTCCACGCCGCCATCGTTGAGGTTTAGCGGGCTTTGGGCCAACACCCAGGCCACACCGCCCCCGGCGATCGCCAGCAGCACCAACACCGCCGTAAGGAGCGCGATAAAAAATGATCGCAACGTCATAGCTTTTCCATCCCTAACAGTCTTCTGCTCTTCATTATTTCAGGTTGCGCTACCCTTAAGCAGTGCCGCGCTCAACTTCATCCCCTTCACTCTCGTTCCAAACCGATGGTTTTTCAACTCGAAGAAATTGTGCCGTGGGGGCGCTCTAGTGCAGACTACCACGCCATGTTTAACCTCACTGATGCAGATCTTGCCGGGGTGATTCTTGATTGTGCCGGCGGCCCCGCTAGTTTTAACGCCGAAATGACCGAACAGGGACACCACATTATTTCCTGTGACCCGATCTATCACTATTCCCCCGCCCAGCTTGAACAGCGGATTGAGGCCGTCTATCCGATCATTGTTCAGGGAATGGAGCAAGCGCGGGAGCGATTTAACTGGCGACCGGGGGAAACGCCGGAACGTTTAGGCGATCGCCGCCTCCTCGCCATGCAAACCTTTCTCGCGGATCTCATTCCGGGGAAAGCCGCCCAGCGGTATCAGGTGGCAGAATTACCCTCGCTCCCCTTTGCAGATCAACAGTTTACCCTCGCCCTCTCGTCTCATTTGCTCTTTACCTATTCTGAGCAACTTTCCCTAGCGTTTCATCAAGCGGCGTTGGTGGAATTGGCGCGGGTGGCGGCGGAGGTGCGGATTTTCCCGATTGTGGAGAATTTCACGGGGGAGCGATCGCGCCACTTCAACGCGGTTTATGATTCCCTCACCACTCAGGGCTATCGCCTCCACCTCTGCCCCGTCTCCTACCATTTCCAAAAAGGCGGCAACGAAATGCTCATCATCCAGCCGCCCACCTGAATCATCACCGCCGCTCAACTCAATCGTCTAGTGGATCGTTATCTGGCTCGGTTGCCGGTTCCGGTTCGTGGCGATAGATCCGGATCGTATGGAGGCGGGGGCCTTCGGCGGTGACGACGGTTAACTCTAGGTTGTCGTAGGTGAGCACTTCGCCTTCTTGGGGGATTTTTTGGAAATGGTAGAGAACAAAGCCGCTTAGGGTCTGGTATTCATCGGTGAGGGGGAGATCGAGGCCGAGCATTTCGTTGACTTCTTCGAGGTCTAGTTGAGCCGGGACGAGGGAGGTTTGTTCGTCGATGGTGTGGATTGTCAGTTCGTCGTTGGGATCGCTGATCTGTTCATCGCCGATGATTTCCGCGATTAAATCATTGAGGGTGACGAGGCCCGCTGTACCGCCAAATTCATCCATGACCATCACCATTTCCAGGTGCGATCGCTGCATCAAGGTCAATAACTCATTGAGGGGAATCCCTTCCGCCACAAAGCGAGCGGGCTTCACCCAGGGGCGGATCGGGGTATCGGGGGCGAGGAGATTTTGCGCTAGGGGGATCGCCAGATCTTTAAAATCAATAATCCCCACAATGTCATCGAGGGAATCCCCCGTTAGGGGATAGCGGGAATGTTCAGTGCTGACGACAAGATTAATCAGGTCGGTAAAGGTGGCCGTGGAATCAATGGCCGTCAGTTGGGTACGGGGGATCATCACCTCCGCTGCCGTCACTTCCCCGAAGGCGAAGACGTTTTTCAAGAGTTCTCGTTCTTCGACTTCTAAGCCGGTGGATTCTCGCTCGGTGGTGATGATCAGTTGCAATTCTTCTGGGGTGACGCGGTTGTACCAGGCTTGGCCCGCATATTCAACACCGCCGAGACGCAGGAGCCAGCGCGTCGATTGATTGAGAATCCAAATGAAGGGGTTAAAAAAACGAGCGATCGCTAAACTCGGCGGCGCGAGCATCCGCGCTAACTGCTCCGAATAAATTAGCGCCACGGATTTCGGGCAGAGTTCCCCCAAGACAATTTGTAAATAGGCCAGGGCAAAAAAGGCGATCGGCGTGGCGAGGGAATGGGACAGAAACCAAGGGCTAAACCAGGGAATCCCCAAATTGTGAATCATCGTGCGCAGGATGAGAGCGATCGTCCCTTCGCCAATCCACCCTAGGGCCAAACTGGAGAGGGTAATCCCGATCTGGGTTGTGGAGAGGAGGCGTTCCATCCGATTTTGCAGCGTCTGCACCATCCGCGCCTGAAGATCCCCCGCTGCCACCAGTTGGGTAATGCGCGATCGCCGCACCGAAACAATCGCAAACTCCGCCGTCACAAAAAAGGCATTAATCGCAATCAGCAGCCCCACCGACACCAAGCGCAGCCCCAGAGCTTGACCCGTCAAGGGAATCGCATCAAACGTTGAAACCATCAAAACGTTCATAGGGAGACGGTGTGTCTCATTGCCTCCTCACTCAACGGCCGCCTCGGATGTCACCGGAATTCCCGTGAGATTGAGTTGTAACTCTTGATCAGGATAATTAGTCAGGGCCAGGGAGAGGGTTTGCGCATCCGCGAGAACGACATCGGCGATCCGAATCGTCCCCGTAAACCAATCCCCATTGGAGGGGACTTCCCCCGGCAGGTCATCGGTGATCGCCGTCAGGGAACGCCCCTGTTCATCCCGAACTTCTAAAAAGCTGTAGAGAAACTGCACCGCCGCACTACTTTCATTTTTTAAATTCACCGTTAAAACCAGCGCACCATCCTGTTGATATACATTACTCACCTGTAATGTCACACCTTGAGACTCCCCTTCAATGGTGGAAAATGAAGGGTTGCGGATGAGCTGAGTCTCAGCAGACGATTCAGTATCGTCGGGGTTTACAACCTCATCCGCCACTGGCTTTTCCGGCGGTTCCGGGACTTGATTCGTCCCGTTGATCACCTCTTGGGCCTGCTTGATTAAGGTGTCTTCATCAAGGAGAAAATTGAAGGTCTGTGGCGTTCCCGTTGAGGTGTTGGCTGGACTTGCTGGGTCAGGGGAAGAAGTTTCGTTTGGTTGTTGGGTGAGTTTTTTGGACGGGCTAACATCGGGTTGACTGACACCTTGTAGGGCTAAATCCCCTAAAACATAGGCCCACCAGCCTGTAACCCCGCCTGCTCCCACCATCAGCAGCAGTAAAACCAGCGTGAGCATTAAGGTTGAGTTCAGTTTCATAATTCGACACAGGGGATCATCATGCCACCTTAGCGCAAAACAATTCGGTTTATTATACGGCGAAAAACGCCCCGCCCCAATTTTGAGTCTGCAAAGGAGTGGGTCACTCTATATAATGATAGAGAAATTATGCCCAGGGTTGGCCGAGCGGTTGAGGCAGCGAACTCATAATTCGCCCTAGACAGGTTCAACTCCTGTACCCTGGATTAGCGAATCGGATTGAGCCAGAATTCTCCCCCCGGCAGCGGTTGATTAAGATTGCTAAAGGAGGGTTCAGTGCGGAGACTGGAATTATAGGGGTTGGTGAGGTCGGGGGTGCGGAGGATGGGCCCGTTGCTGTATTGCTGGCGGAGAACATCGACGTACATGGAATGGACGATCGCAGCATCCCGATTAATTTCCACTTCAGGAAACCCAGTTAAGCCGGTGAGGAAGTCAATCTGACGACCGATGGTGAATGTGGTCGAGAAGGCATCTTGGGAACTGTAGGTGATGCCATTGTCAAAGGCTTCGGGAATGGTTTCGAGCGGAACGGGGAATTCGTTCGTTACTTCGACTTGGGCGATCGCACCGGATGCGATCGCCATCAATCCACTCACAACACCGCAGGTTACAGCCACAAAACGACGCATTAGCATTACGGTTCTTCTCCAACTTAGGGTTTCAGTGGTTCAATTCTAGCCTGAGCCATTCCCAGACGATGGGATCACTATTCACTGGCCGCCGGAGCATCGGCAGCAGGTTTCGGCGGCTTTTCAATCACAGGGGGGGCCGGCGGTGCGGGGGCTGGGGCTGGGGCTGGGGTAGCCGCCGGAGGGGGCGCGGGAGCAGCGGCGGGCGGGGGGGCCGGAGCCGGAGCCGGAGCCGGCGGACGCGAGGGAGCCGGCCGACTCTGAGTGTTTGCCGGTGGACGCGAGGGGGCTGGCTGGCTCGGCTTCGACTCCGTTTGTCGCTTGCGCACATTGTTCGCTGGACTGCTCGCTGGCTCAGAATTGGAATTTTGAGCGGGACTAGACTGTGGCGACGAACTGCCGGAGGAGGGGGAGGACGAACGCGCAGGAGTCGAACGATTCCGATTCGAGGGTGGAGGTTCCGGCTTGGGCGGCTCTCGGTAGAAACTTTTCTTCGGTTTAATCGGTTCAACTTCGATGGTGGCTTCCCGTCCCCCTAGCTTGTCAGGCCGCGGGGGAAAATCAGCTTCGGGAATATCATCCACAATGCGTTTCATAAAGGCGTGCCATAGAGCCGCTGCTGTGGTGCTAGCGCCGGATGTGGGGCTGTTGTTATCGTTGCCGAGCCAGGCCCCGGCCACGAGTTGAGGGATATACCCCACAAACCACAGGTCACGGTAATCGTCTGATGTGCCGGTTTTACCAGCGACATCACGATCGGGCAGATTCGCCGCTGTGCCAGTGCCGTAGTCCACGACGGTTTCTAACATCCAGGTCATAATCGCGGTGGATTCAGCATCGATCGCCTGTACAGACTGGCGCTCTGCTTCATAGATCACCTCACCATTGCGATCGAGGATGCGGGTAATGCCATGGACGGGGACGTGCTTCCCTTCATTGGCGAAGGTGCCATAGGCGCTGGTGAGTTCGAGGAGGGTGACTTCGGAAACCCCAAGGGCGAGGGAGTAGGTGGGTTCAAGTTTTGAGGTGATGCCCATTTTTTTGGCCATTTCAATGACGGGGTTCCAACCCACTTCGATCAGCGCACGCACAGCCGGAATGTTAACGGAGCGGGTCAGGGCATCGAGCATGGAGATGTTGCCCCGATAGGTTTCGTCGTAGTTTTTCGGTTCGTAGCCATCGACGACGTAGGGCGCGTCTCGATAGCTCTTGTAGGGGGAAAATCCGGCGGCGATCGCCGTTGCATAGACAAAGGGTTTAAAGGTCGATCCCGGTTGGCGTTGGGCCTGAGTGACTCGGTTAAACTGGCCGTTATTCTCTTCACTGTTGTAGTCTTTGCCCCCCACCATGGCTTTGATTTCGCCGGTGGTGGGGTCAATGGCAACCAGGGCAGCTTGTTGGAAGTCTTGGCTAGAACCATAGCGTTCGGAGATTTCCGCCACGGCGGCTTCGGCGGCGATCTGCCACTCTAGATCAATGGAGGTTTCCACCGTTAACCCCCCTGCTGCGAGTTGTTCCTCGGAGAGAATTTCGGGTAGTTTTTCTTGGACGTAGTCGGTGAAGTAGGGAACCTGACGATTGAAGCGTTTGGGTTTTTGGGGATTGAGGGCGAGATCTGAGGCGATCGCTGCCTCATACTCGGCTTCCTCAATAAACCCTTGGTCATAGAGCCGATTCAAGACGCGATCGCGCTGTCCCTGGGCCGCCTCCGGATTTTCCAAGGGTGAATAGGCACTCGGAGCCGGCGCAATCCCCGCCAGCATCGCCGTTTCCACCACAGTCAATTCATCAACATCCTTGCCAAAATAGACCCACGCTGCATCAGCAACCCCGTAGGCCCCACTGCCCAAATAGACAAGATTCAAATACCGTTCGAGGATCTCCTCTTTGCTATAGGCATTTTCAATTTTTTGGGCAATCCGCATTTCCCGGAGTTTACGCATCACCTCTTGGTCTTGGTTGAGGTAGACAATCCGGCTCAACTGTTGCGTGATCGTGCTTCCCCCTTCCACCACTTCCCCTGCCCGCAGGTTCGCCCAAGTGGCCCGCAAAATCCCCTGATAATCGACACCCTTGTGATTCAAAAAGCGACGATCTTCACTGGCGATAAAGGATTGCACCAGGGAGTCTGGAATCTCTTCAATATCTAATTCTTCATGACTGATCGGGCCGCGCTCTTGGAGCACCGTATCGTCGGCCGCGATCACCCGGAGGGTTTCTTCACGGTTGTAGGTCATCACCTCATCAACCGATTCGGGGAGTGTCGCTTCGAGGTCTTGCCACCGTTGATAGAGATAGGCTGACCCTCCACCGATTCCCGTTGCCGTCACGAGAGCCACCCAAATCCAGACCCGTTTGTACAGAGGACGACGCGATCGCCCCCCCGCACCCTTTGAGGCGCGAGGCACATTCGGTTGAGCTGTAGCCGGTGTAGAGGATTCCGGTACAGGCATGACGGCTTTTTTTTCAGGCTTTTGAATAAACTTGGACACACCAACTCCTTAAGTTTCGCGACACCACCAAATCTTGCTACGCATCTAGGTTAACCTGCTTAGAATCGGAGTTACCAGATCCAAGATTCACTGTAAATGTACGACAACTGGTGAACGTTGGCGCTTGAAACCCTAGACCAAGCATTAAGGCAAATTATGCTGAATCCCGTACCGTAGTAAATGCTCTAATCCCATCAGGTGATTGTCCCACACTTTGCGGCGATAGGGGGAAGCGATCGCCGCCCCTTGCCACTGCTGCCCTACCCTCGCTCGAAACTCACGCAGCACCCGCTGGGCCTGTTGAGCATGGCGAGCCGACGGGTCAGCCGCCAACCGGGCCAGGGCTTGATCCAATTGGGCCGATCGGGTCGCCCAATCTTGCCAGAGAGGTTGATCCGCCGGCAAGGCCTCCTGTTGCGCCCAATATTGCCATTCTCGCTCTAAGGCGCGATACCGTAACACAGCCGTTTCAAAGGGTTGGCGATGGGCGATCGGTTCAGACCCTTGCCGCGTGCGGCGACCTTGAGTTTGGCGGAGGGCGGTTTGTAAGTTGAGACTTAAATTTTCCGCCGCAAACAGGGCATAGCCCCCCGTCGCGTAGTCCCGTAAATATTGAATCTGATCCAACGTCCCCACCATCGGCAACTGCAACAACCGAATGCCCGGCAGCAATAACGTCGCACTTCGCACCCCATGGCCGAGCACCGGAGCCGTTAATGTTTGTAGCTCCGTGGTCGTTGTGGCATAGGTCATCGGTGCTAACAGATCAACATAGCCCCCCTGGAGCCATGCTTCCCAGTTTTGTTGGAGGCGGGTCAGCCGAATTCGTGTCGGCATCGGAAAGACAGCGGCGGACAGGAGCGTGCCAGGGTGTTTGGTATGTAACAGGGTGTGGGCCGCTTGCACGAAGGTATTAATCTGCTCAATGCGGAATTGAGTCCACTGAGACCAGAGGGGATCGTTGGGGCGAATGGTCAGGGGATCAACGCCGGTTTGGCGAGCAAATTGACGGCGGGCTTCAAGGCCAAACCCATAGGTTTGATCCAGGTTGGGATCTTGGAACGGGTAGCGGATGTAGTCGAGTTGGATGCCGTCTACGTCATAGCGGGTGGCAATTTCGTCAATTAGATCGAGAAGATAGGCGCGGACTTCGGGATGGGCAGGATCAAAAAAGACTTTGCGGGAGTTGACTTGAAAGGGATCGCCACGGCGATCGGTGGCGACCCAGGTGGGGTTACGGCTGAGGACGGGGCCGAGGTAGTGGTCGGGTTGCCCCAGGAGTTGATTGTGGCGTTCATTGGCGGCGGCGAAAATCCAGACCCAGGCGTGTAATTCCATGCCGCGCTCGTGGGCGAGTTTAACTGCGGCGGCGAGGGGGTCCCAGCCTTGGGTGAGGGGGTTTTGTTCGGGGGCGACGGTGCTGGGATAGATGGGGTAGCTGGCGTTGACGGTTTCAAAGAAAACGGTATTGATGCCAGCGTCAGCGAGGCGGTTAAAGATGCGGGCAAGATCGGCTTCGGAACGGGTGCGGACGATGGTGCCGCGATCGAGCCAAATGGCGCGGGTTTCGGGATAGCGGATCGGTTGCTCGGTGGGGAAGCTGTCCCAGAGGTGGCTGTGCAGTTGACGGGTGGCGGCGGCGGCTTGGGGAAAGGATTGGCTGGCGATCAGGGTGCCGATCGCATTGAGGCGATCGCGGGCTTCCTGCAAGGTGCTGGAGGCTGGGGCCGGGCTGCGATCGCCCTTGTTCCGAATTTGGGCCACCGTGTCCTGAAACGACTCGGTTAAGGTTTGGGATTCGGCGGCGATGATCGCACTTTCATAGCGTTCAAACAGATGAGTCACGTCTTGATATTGCGCTCGTAAGGAGGCCGGTGCAGCCGCCAGCAGCGTGGCCACCTGTGGGGAAGAGGGCGGGGCCGTCGTCGGGGCTGCGGCCGGAATCGCAGGGGCCGGCGTTGCCGCCGCCGGTCGCCCTCCGGGGGGAGTGGTGGGACGTGGTGGGGCTGGGGGATTGGCTTGGGAAACCGTTTGCGTCACGGTTTGGGTGATCCTGTTTGACCCGGTGGCGCAGTTTTGTCCATTGCCAAACCCGGCACTGCGCCGCCGTCCATATTGCTGCAACAACGCTTCAAACCAGGCCACATCGGTATTCACAGAGGCCACTTGGTCATTGCCCCAGCGCCAGCCTAAAAAGACGGTTTGATCCGTGGCGACAATCGCTGGGGTTGACCGCTGGGTTTGCCAGTGGGCCAACACCCGGCTATTGCCATCGGTGGGGAGAATGGCCGCGCCTTGGAGAGGGGTAGCCAGGGGGAGGGCCGGCACAGGGAGGGTGGCGTTTAATTGCAGGGCCGTGGGGGTGGTGAGGGGAAAGCCCCAGGTGGCACCGAGGAGGGTTTGAAGTTGAGTTTTGACGGCTTCGGGGGCGAGGCTGCCGGTGTTGCCGGTGGCAATGATTCGTCCGCCCTGCTGGAGCCAGGCGGCGATCGCCATCCCTTGGCTGGCATTGAGAGCCGATACATTGGCCAGCACCATGACCGCATTCGCCGGTTGAGGTAAACGCTGGGGGTGTAGATCCGTCCCCTCTAGGACGCAATAGGCCACGTCGAGGGCTTGTAAGCGGCGCGTAATGCCACTCCATTGGGTTTGATTCGACGGATCACGAACAACGGTTAAGGATAGATCTTGGGCTTGGGCGATCGCTGCTGTGGGCACGGTCATCAACAGCAATGATCCGGACAACATTCTTAACACCACACGACGGAGAAATGACCAGCGCAACACAACGTTTAACACGGCAATAGTATTGTTGAGGACAACGAGGGCAAGCAACGCCCGACCCATCAAGGTCTGAGGCAAGGGCTAGGGATGAGCGTGTTATCATTATGCACATTCTGCACTGCAAGACTTGAACTCACGTGCATTACTGTGGGGTTAGCGATGAAACCAAATGACTACTCTCAATTGCCATCCTCCCCTCACGCCAACCGGGAACAGTCCTTAGATGATGGATTTCACCTGATTGGTGCATTGCCCCGCTCTAAGTTTGTCCAGCCCACTACGCCAACCCAGACTCGGCCTGCCCCCCAGCCTGAGCCTGAGGAATTGGCATCGGCAGAAACTGAGCTTGCCCCCCGCCGCCTCAATTGGCAAGCGATCGCCCTTTTTCTTGTCCTCTGCACCGGCGGCATTGGGTTCACCGCTACGGCTCTGCTCCTGAAGTCGCCCGCCGTTCCCAACTGCCCCCAGATCTTTTTACCCACGGCTTCGGCTTCCATGCGGCTTTACTGTGCTCAGTTGGCCGCCAATAAGGGGACGATTCCCGATCTGATGGAAGCCTTGCAACTGGTGCAGAATCTCCCGGTGGATCATCCCCTTTATCCCGAAATTGAACGCTACACCGAAATTTGGATTGAGGAACTACTGCGCTTGGGGGAATCCACGTTTCAAGAGGGCAATTTAGAGGAAGCGATCGCCCTCGCCACCCAAATTTCCAGCCAGTTTGATGATCCCACCCTGATTCAAGGCAAAATTCAACGCTGGCAAGAGATTTGGGACGAGGCCGAAGCCATTGAAGCGGAAGCTTTGGCGCAAATGGATGAAGGGCTTTGGGGTCAAGCCTTCCAAACGGCGGCGGGGCTGACCCAATTAGATAATCGCTACTGGGCGACAACCCGGTATGACCAGCTTTTTGAAACCCTCAATACGGCCCGCGAAGAGAGTAAAAAATTAGATGCGGTGTTTGCCCAAGTCGATCAGGGCGGCCTGGATAATTTACTGGCAGCGATCGCCACGGCCCAACAAGTGCCCAAAACAAGCTCCACCTATAACGAAGCCCAAACCTTAATCAATCGCGCCAAAGAAAAGCTGGTGGAGTTGGCCATGGTCAATCTGCGGCAGGGAAGATGGCAAGCCGCGATGCAGGTGGTGAATAAAATTCCGAGCACCTTGCGGCTAGAGGATGAAATTGCCGACATTAGCACCCTGGCCGATGCGGTGTCGGTGGCGAGTTTTGGGACGCAGATTAACTATGAAGATGCGATCGCCACAGCGCGAGAAATTGCCCCTGGCCGCCCGCTGTACAACCAAGCCCAAGAACTGATCAGCCGTTGGCAAGATTCCATTGAAGGCGGCTTAAGTTTAGATGCGGCCATTGCCTTGGCACGGGGGGGAACCCAAAGCGCCCTGGAAGCGGCAATCTCCCAAGCCCGCACCGTCCCTCAAACTAATCCCCGCTATGCCGAAGCCCAAGGGTTGATCAATGACTGGACTCGCCAAATCGAACGCACCGCTGACCAACCGATCTTGGATGCTGCGGCAGAATTGGCGCGTGCCGGGAATCTTGAAGGGGCAATTCAACGCGCTCGCCAGGTGAGTTCTGGGCGGGGTCTCTACGGGGAAGCTCAAGAACAGATTAATGATTGGCAACGGCAACTCGAACGCGAAGAAGACCGCCCCACTCTGGATCGGGCGATCGCCTTAGCCAATCGGGGTCAATACCTCGAAGCGATCCAAGTGGCGCAACAAATTTCTTCCGGGCGGAGCCTCTACGGGGAAGCCCAGCGGCAGATTGAAGGGTGGCAGCAGGAGGTGCGGGGCGCAGAACAGTTGGCCCAAGCGACCCAGCGGGCCCAAGCCGGTACACCCGAAGCCCTCAGAGCCGCCATTGAACTGGCGCAGCAAGTCCCCAGCAATAGCCGCCAAGGGGCTACCAGTCGGCAACGGATCAATCAATGGAGTGGGCAGATTTTGGCGATCGCCCGTCAGCGATCGGGGTCAAGCTTGGCTGAGGCTGTGGCGATCGCCCGCCTTGTGCCCCCCAATACCGCTGCCTATAGCGCCGCCCAAGCCCAAATTGAGACCTGGAATCGTTTGCTCAATCCCTCTGCCTTGCCGCCCATTCCTGAATCCCTCTAGGCTAGGTCGTCGCGCTAAAAATGGCGATGTGCTAGGAGGCGATCGCTGGGGTGTATAGTAAATGGGAAAAATTTTTGAGATGCGGGCATTTCCCCATCAACGGCAACCCTATGGCCAAACTTTCCACGGAATTGAATCGCTATTTTTTTGAAGAAGACCGCGCCGAGACGGTGAAACTCAACGACGTGCTGCTACTGGCCGGTGAGCGGGTTTTTGGCTTTTTATTTGTGATTTTGTCGTTACCCTCGGCCTTGCCAATTCCAGCACCGGGCTATTCCGTGCCCTTTGGCCTGCTCATTTTTGTCCTGGCGGTGCAGTTTATGACCGGGTCACAAAAACCATGGTTGCCGCAGCGGATGGCGAATTGGAGCATCAAAACCAAGCTGGCGCAACGGTTTGTTAAAGCTGGGTTGCCTTGGTTACGTCGCCTCGAAGGGATCAGCAAGCCCCGCTTGACCGCCGTCTGCACGAGTTTACCGGGTCGTCTAGGGGTGGGCAGTGCGATCGCCCTCATGGCCATTTCAATGATGATTATTATCCCCGGTACGAATACCCTCCCCGCCATGGGGATTTTTCTAACGGGGATTGGACTTGTGGAAGACGACGGCGCGATCTGTGCCGCTGGTGCAACGGCTTGTGTGGCGATCGCAGTGGTCATGGTCTCCGTGATTTGGGTGTTCTATCGCGGTGGAGCCAGCATCCTCGACATGGTTAAAACCTGGATTACCGGCACACCTTAAACCCTCACCCCCGCCGGCAGCGGTGGACGTGATTTGCGATCGCACCGAGCCACAAGCAAGGGGCTTGCCGCCCCTTGCCGATGAATCGCCATGGATCTAAACCATGAACGGGTTAAATTTCGGCGGCAGCCCGCTCAATGAGTCGCCGGGCCAGGGTTTGAGTCCCGGTATGTTCGTAGTAATTCGTGGTGACATCCAGAAACGCCGCCAGGTAATCGAGCTTACTATCTGACACTTCGATAAACTGCCCTAACTTGCCCGTTACCTTCGCCACGGATAGATCATTCCGGTTCACAAATCCGCCCATCCAACCTTTGACGCTGTCGAAACTCTCGCCGATAAAGGCTAATTGTTTCGGGGTGCTTTGGCCCGGAATGAGTTGTTTGACTTGGCTAAACACCGCATTATTTTCGAGATCTTGGGGCGAAAGGCTGTTCAGCTTAGCCTGAGTGCCTTGGATAAAATCCGGGCCGAGGGGAATTAACGCATCAAAACACACCAAGGCGGCCATCCGCATCAGGGATTCACCGCTGTAGTCCGCGAGGGATTTGACAAAATCGCCGATGCTATCGCCGGGAATGCCGTTAATTTGGCAAAAGGCCACCACTTCGACCACCAGCTTCAGGCAGAGATCAATGGTTTGAGCTTGATCGGCTTTGGGGGTCAGTTTGCTCATGAAGCCCAAAAGGGGCACTTTTTCCCCGACTTTATTGGCCAACGCCGCCGCTCCGAGGGCGCTGTCAGCACTGTCGATGGTTTGATAGAGCCAGAGGGCGCGTTGGTAGCCTTCGGATTTGTCGTTAAAGAGCCAGATGGCGCGATCGCCAATCTGTTTCACCAGTTCCGGATCGGTTTCGCCCGTCACGGTGCGGATTGTCTCCTTAAACCCCACCAGATTGTTCCACTCACCGGGCACAAGAAAATCCAGCGCCTTGAGGGCACGGACGGTCATATTTTGCTCAGGCAATTCGTCAACAAGTTCAAAAATCGGTTTGCTCATGGTCATCTCTCGAATAAAGGAACAGGAAAGACAAAGGAGCTAACAGGGTTGATCTCGCTCCTCAGCATTCAACATTGGACGCGATGGTGAGGTTAGGGACTGTCGAGGGCAGCGAGACCATCGAGGTTAAACTGTTCAAGCCAGTCTTGGCGATCGCCTTCGGTAAAACTCTCCGCACGAGATTGCACCTTGACTTGAAAGCGATCCGCCACCAGTACCCCCGTTCCGGTGTTTCCCTGCGCCGCCAACGGATAACCGGCTAAGGTTTCGGCGCTGTCGGCGTATTTCTGGGCCGCATCGGGGTTGTTGCGAATGTCAGCGATGGAGAGCACCGCCACCTCCGTCCCGGCTTGCTTAAGCTTCGCCTGGGCAAACCCCGTTTTTTCTTGGGCGTACACCAGATCATAATCTTCCGCTGGTTGCGGAAAATATTCATTCAAACTGCCGCCACTGACGGCGGTATCTGCCACTGCCGCAGCCCCCGATTGGGTACTGTCCTGTTGGGCTTGGTCAAACTCCGACGGCGGCGCTGCGGTGCAAGATGTTAAGAAAAGTAATACCGCTAAACAAAATGATGTAAACCAGGTACGAGGCATCATAGCCATTGAATCCCCTTTATAGTTATAGGCAACACCTCCATTCTGCCGTACTCGTTTTGGGTTTTGATTTTTCTTTACTCGAATCTTTTAGGTACGGATTCAGTAGGATAGAAAGCGGAGTAGATAGTTAAGACGTTGCGTTCGTGGGACGCAAATAGATCTTTTGGGTTGAGTTTGTCATTAATGGAGTGCCATCTATCCGTCTTGATGCCGTTTGGCGATCGCTCCCTGCCGTTCTCTCATCGTCTCCCAATTTATGCGTATCCTCATTTACTCCTATAACTACTACCCGGAACCCATCGGTATTGCGCCCTTGATGACCGAGTTAGCAGAAGGATTGGTCAAACGTGGTCATGAAGTGCGGGTGATCACCGCGATGCCCTGGTATCCTGCCGGCGAGATTTTTGAAGCCTACCGGGGCAAACTCTACTGCACAGAAGAGATCAATGGTGTGACGGTTCAACGCTGCTATGTGCGCATCAGTAAAAACCGAAACCTGATCAATCGTGGCCTTTTTGAACTGAGCTTTATGCTGTTGAGTTTTTTGCAAGCCCTGCGAGGGGGGCGGCCCAGTGTCATTTTGATGACGGTTCCGGGGTTGCCGGTGGGCGTGCCGGCGGCCGTGCTGGGGTTCCTCTATCGTTGTCCGGTGGTGCTCAATTTGCAGGACATCTTGCCCGATGCCGCGATTCAAGTGGGCCTATTGCGGAATGCGGTGGCTGTTAAGATTTTCAAAGCATTAGAAAAATTTAATTATTTCATTGCCACAAAAATTACAGTTATTTCTGAAGGCTTCATCGAAAACCTGACGCAAAAGAACGTCGATTCTCAAAAGATTTGTTTGATTCCCAATTGGGTCGATGTTAATTTTATTCGCCCGTTGGATCGCTACGATAATGCGTTTCGTGCGGAGCACAAGCTCGGCGATAAATTTGTGGTGCTGTATTCCGGGAATATTGCCCTCACCCAACCGCTCATTAATGTGATTGATGCCGCTCGGAAACTCGCTCACTTACCAGAGATTGTGTTTGTGATTGTTGGCCCTGAGGATGCGCTCCATCCTTTGCGCCGCCGCGCCCGCAAACGCAATCTCCAAAATGTGCAATTCCTGACGTTCCAACCCCGTGCCCAGCTTCCCACGATGCTGGCGGCGGCGAATGTGGGCTTGGTGGTGCAGAAATTCAATGTGGTGTCCTTTAATATGCCCTCTAAAATTCAGGTGCTGCTGGCCAGTGGTTGCCCTATTTTGGCGGCGGTTCCGGAGGAGGGGACGGCGGCGATGGCGATTCGAGCCAGTGGGGGCGGGGTGTTGGTTCCGCCGGAAAATGCGAAGGCGTTGGCGGTGGCGGTGGAGGCGTTATATCGTCAGCCCGAAGAGCTTGAACGCCTGGGGCAAAAAGGGCGACAGCATGCGATCGCTAATTACGCCTGCCGATCTGCCATTGATCGTTATGAAGACCTCTTTCTCAAGCTCACCCAGCCCGAACCCTGTATCACGGTGGGCGATGAGATTCTGAAATAATGCTGGCGGGGGGATGGGGCGGCGATCCGTAGGCACATCAACAAAACATTGCAACTTTGGGACGACCGGAACAGGCTTCGTTATGATCGGGGGAGTTCTGTTTTTCTAATTTTGTGCATGACCCAACAACGATCGCCCCTTTCTCCTCCCTCACTGCCGGCACACCTCGCGGCTGATCCCACCTCTCAAATGGCCTGGACGATCGCGATCGCTGCCGATGAGCGCAAAGCCGCCGAGATCACCCTCTTGCGCGTCACTGATGTCTGTTACCTTAGTGACTATTTCATCGTGGCAAGTGGGTTTTCGCGCACTCAGGTGCGGGCGATCGCCGATGCCGTCGAAGCCAAAATGGAAGAGCAGTGGCAACGCTACCCCCTCCGCACCGCCGGCAAAACCGAAGGCAGTTGGGTCTTGCAAGATTACGGCGAAATCATTGTTCATGTGCTGCTGCCCACCGAGCGAGAGTTTTATAATTTAGAGGCATTTTGGGGTCATGCCGAGCGCATTGATTTCCCCGCTGATGATCCGGAGCCGCTACTGTGATGTCCTCTCAACCTTCCACCCGGTGTCCTGTCCCCGAAGAGCAACAACCCCTCAATGAATATGAGCAGTTGCGCGAAGCCTGGCTCTTTAACTGGACGGTGCAATCGCGCTTCGTTTATGTGCGCAAACTGTTTTGGGTGTGGGCCTGGAGTTGGGTGATTGCGGGGCCAACGGCGGCGGCGAGCTTTCGACCGGAACGGCTGCCGCTGCAATTTGCCTTAGCCGCCAGTGGGGGAGCGTTGGTGATTGTGGTGCTGCTGTTGCTCCGCCTTTATTTAGGGTGGCTGTATATTCGCGATCGCCTCTCACAAACCGAGGTAGTCTACGAAGAATCCGGCTGGTATGACGGTCAGCGATGGCAAAAAACCGATGAAGTGTTGATGCGCGATCGCCTCGTTGTATCCTATCAAGTGCAACCCATCCTCCAACGACTCCAGACCACCTTCCTCTGGATCGCCCTCAGTATCCTCGGCGGCAGTGCCCTCTGGTTCGTCGCCGATACCCACCTTTAACCCTCAATTAGATCCCCTTCCCTATTCTTTATCCCATTGCTAAAACGCTATTATGACGCGAGGCCTTCGGAACCCAGCCCCAGAACTAGAAGTACAACTCCTCCGAGAAGGTATTCTTGAATCCACCCATCGCGTCACAGCGGTGATTGCCGACCATCGCGGGCGCTTGCTCACCCAAGCCGGTAATGCGGCCATGAGCACCTTTATCCGTTCGGCCCTCAAACCCTTCCAAGCCCTCGCCGTCACCAGCACCGGCACGATCGAACGCTACGGCCTCACGGATCGCGACCTTGCCGTCATCTGCAGTTCCCACCACGGCAGCGTCGAGCACGCCCGCCAAGTCTTCAATATTCTCTGGCGCTGCGACATTGATCCCACCGCCCTCCAATGTCCCACCCCCCCCGACAAAGACAGCCCCCTCCAACATTGCTGCTCCGGAAAACACGCCGGGATGCTCGCCGTCGCCCAACAGCGGTACTATCCCCTCGAAACCTACCTGCACCGTAGCCACCCCGTCCAAAAACTGATCATCACCAAAATCAGCGAACTCCTGGGGATGCCCGCCGATGAATTTATTCGCGCCCGCGATGATTGTGGTGCGCCGATCTATTCAATGCCCCTGATCCAGATGGCGAGTCTATACGCCCAACTAGCGTCCGGGGATCATCTTGATCTCGAACGGATTGTGCGAGCGATGACCTACTATCCGCATTTGGTGGCGGGAGAGGGGGCCTTTGATACGGAATTGATGCGGATGACGGAAGGGGAATTAGTGAGTAAAGCCGGAGCCGAAGGCATTCAATGTATTAGCCGCGTTGGGGAAGGATTAGGCTTGGCGATTAAGGTGCATGATGGGGCGAAGCGGGCGAAGTCGGCGATCGCGATCCACATTCTGCGTCAACTGGGCTGGATCACGCCCCCCGTCGCAGAAACCCTATCGGAACAATTTATGAAACTCAGTCCCTATAAACGCCTGGAGGTGGTGGGGGATCTCACCATGCTTTAGGGGCATTCCGTCCAGTTTTGGGTCAAAATGAGCGATCGCCCCCCGGATCACCCCGGAATTTTCCACAAACTTGGTGGATCACTGGGCACTTGTCTTAAAATAAATGAAAAGATATGTAAACTTTTTTTAACCATCCTGCTGTCCTCTGCCGATTGGGGCGTACCAATGACCTCTGTAAAATCCTTGTTTTCTCCCGTAGAAGCCGACCTTGACATTCTCAGCACCAACCTTAAAACCCTCGTGGGGGCCAAGCACCCGATTTTAAGTGCGGCAGCGGAACACCTCTTTGGCGCGGGAGGAAAGCGGATGCGACCGGCGATCGTCCTGATGGTGGCGCGGGGAACCATGGCCGGGCAAGAGATTACCCCCCGCCATCGTCGCCTGGCCGAAATCACCGAAATGATCCACACCGCCAGCCTCGTCCATGATGATGTGGTGGATGAGTCAGAGTTACGCCGCAATGTGGCCACGGTGAATAACTTTTTTGGGAATCGCATTGCGGTGTTGGCCGGTGATTTTCTGTTTGCGCAGTCGTCCTGGTATCTCGCCAATCTGGATAATTTGCAGGTGGTGAAATTGCTCTCGGAGGTGATTCGCGATTTTGCCGAGGGGGAAATTCGCCAGGGGTTAAACCGCTTTGATACGGATTTATCCATCGAAGCCTATCTCGAAAAAAGCTACTACAAAACCGCGTCATTGATTGCCAACAGTGCCAAGGCTGCCGCTGTGCTTAGTGATGCGTCGGTGGAGTTAACCCAAGACCTGTATCATTTTGGCCATCATTTCGGCCTCGCGTTCCAAATTGTGGATGATATTCTCGATTTCACCGCCACCAGTGATGTGCTGGGGAAACCGGCGGGTTCGGATTTGGCCAGCGGTAACTTGACGGCTCCGGTGCTCTACGCGATGGAGGAAAAGCCCTATATTGCGGCGTTAATTGAGCGCGAATTTAGCCAAGCGGGGGATCTAGAACAAGCCTTAGCTGCGGTGCGGGAAACGGACGGCATTGAGCGATCGCGTGCCTTAGCGGCCCATCATTCCCAACAGGCGATCGCCCACCTCAAAACCCTGCCCCCCTCCCCCTGTGCCCAAGCCCTCGAAGATCTCTCGTCCTATATCCTCACCCGGATGTATTAAGGGCGCATCGTTCCCTTGCTTTCAACCCAAGGGGCTAATTGAGGTTAACGATTTAATCCGGTCATTGAAAAAGGCTCTCAACCTTTAGCGAGCAAGATGCTCGCATTACGGAATTACCGGATTATTTCCTTAAGGTTCACAAACCGCCTTGTCTGGGCGTTTTGATCGGCGGGGGGGTGATAACTTTTCCGGCCGCAGAGTGGCAGATTCAGGGCTGGGGCGGGACAATGGAGAAGCGGATTTGTACAATCAACGCCATGGGAGACGGGTATGGAAAACACCAACTGGATTCAAGAAATGCTCATGATCGGCGTGGGCACAACCTCATTCCTAGCGGAAAAATTAACCGAGGTCGGCGATCAATTAGTGACTGAAGGCAAGATTGATCCGGAGCAAGCCCGCACGATTATTGATGAAGTGGTGGGCAAAGTGAAAACAGAACAGGGTAATTTTGAAGAGCGGATGCAGATCCAACTGCGGAATGTGCTCCAGGATTTTGGGGTGGCGCGGCAGTCGGAAGTGGATGAACTGCGCGGCCGCATTGACCGTTTGGAGCATCAAGTGCGAGATTTAGAAAATAAACTGTGGCGTTAAGAGAAGTGTTTATGCGTGAAATTTGGATTAGTTTTGGCGTGATGGCGGTCTGTGCGGTGGTTTTGATCACCTCGTTGGTGTTGGGTTTGGGGGCGGGGCCGAGTGCGATCGCTGCCGAAAGCCAGCCAACCCCTGATACACTGACGGAACGTGAGGCGGCTCCGGCCCCCACCATTGTTCTTGACGAGGAAGAAGCCCCTGTGAGCGACAGCACCATTGTGACAACGGATTCCGGTTTGCAATATGAAGTGATTACCCCGGCACCGGCAGGGGCAGCGAGTCCCACGGCGGGCCAACGGGTGACAGTCCACTATACGGGCACGTTGGAAGATGGGAAAAAGTTTGACAGTTCCCGCGATCGCGGCACACCCTTTTCCTTCAAAATTGGCGTGGGTCAAGTGATTAAAGGCTGGGACGAGGGCGTTCTATCAATGCAGGTGGGTGAACGCCGCACGCTGATCATTCCGCCGGATCTGGGGTATGGGGCGCGGGGTGCTGGCGGTGTGATCCCCCCCAATGCTACGCTCATTTTTGACGTGGAATTACTGGCGACCCAGTAATCGCGTTGGTTTGGATCGATCCCTTTCGGTGTCTGCATCGAAAGGGATTCTGCTGTTTAAGGTGAATTGGGAGTGAAACAGAATGCGGGTGATGGGGTTAATGAGTGGCACGTCCGTGGATGGTATTGACGTGGCCTGTGTGACGATCGAGGGGCAGGATCTCGATATTCGCGTCACGCTCGAAGCGGGGATCACTGTGCCCTATGAGCCGGAACTGCGATCGCACATTCTCGCCGTTTGTGGCGGTGAACCCCTGACGGTGGCGCAGTTGACGACCCTTGATGATGCGATCGCAACGGCCTTCGCTGGGGCCGCCCAACACCTCCAGGCCAGCACCGGCCCCGTGGATTTGATCGGTTCCCATGGTCAAACCGTCTTTCACCGCCCTCCCCAGGGCGATCACCTGGGCTACAGTGTTCAACTGGGCCGGGGGGAAGTGATCGCCCAGTTGACCCAAACTCCAACGGTGAGCAATTTTCGGGCGGCGGATCTCGCGGCTGGGGGCCAGGGTGCGCCTCTGGTGTCGCGTCTTGACGTGGCCCTCCTCAGCCACCCCACAGAACATCGCTGCGTCCAAAACCTTGGGGGCATCGGTAATGTTACTTATCTGCCGCCGCGTCAGTCTCCGGATTGGCAACGCCAGATTTTAGGCTGGGATACCGGGCCGGGGAATGTGCTGCTCGATTTAGCGATCGCCCAACTCACCCATTACCAACAAACCTACGATCTCGGCGGTCAATGGGCCGCCCAAGGTCAACCCTGCGCCGACCTGATCGACACCTGGCTGCAACATCCCTTTTTCCACCAACCGCCCCCGAAATCCACGGGCCGCGAACTCTTCAGCCCGGACTACCTCCAACACTGCTGGGAACAGGCCCAACTCTACGGCCTCAGTGATGCGGATTGGCTCGCCACCCTGACCGACTTCACCGCCCGCACCGTCGCCCTCAGTTACCGCACCTTTTTACCCCACCCACCCGATCGCATCCTCCTCTGTGGTGGCGGTAGCCGTAACCATTACCTGCGCGATCGCCTTGCCCACCACCTCGCCCCCGCTGGGGTGGAAACCACGGATCAGCACGGTGTAGATTCCGGCAGTAAAGAAGCGATCGCCTTTGCCGTCCTGGCCTATTGGCGTTGGCAGGATGGCAGCCCTGGCAATGTCCCCGCCGTCACGGGAGCCAAGCAGGCCTGTACCCTCGGTGAGATTCATCCCGTGATTCGTCAGTCCTGAGGGTATACTAGTGCATGAAAACCTATCGTCTCTTATTGCACCGTGTCTCACACCTTTCTGCTAGAGGAAGGGCGCTGGACGTTCAAAGGTCACTGGTTAGAACGCAGTGGTGTACCCATTCCCATCCAGGGCAAAACCTTAATCGCCTGGGGACAAGAAAACTGGTTTACCTGGGTGACTCGCTTGGATTTTCCCAATGGTGAGCAGCCGCCCATTACCCTACAGTACAGAGGCCGTCTAGATTTAGGCGATCGCCTCTATAATTTTGTCCTTCAACACAGTGTCTTTGGGCATATTGAAGGGGAAGGGTGGGTTGCACCGGACTCGATTGTGCAAACCTATCGTGTGATTAGCGATGATGAACGCCAAAGCCAGCGACAGAGCGGATTCGAGAGCCTGTATCGTCTTGATGATCAAACCTATCTGCTCTCGAGTGGTATTTTTGTCGGGAATGCCATGACCACCACCCTAGAAGCCACCCTTCGTCGTCAAGGTTAGCTCCGTATATTTACCAAATTCTGTATGAAAATCAAGCCATAATGGTGGGGAAAGGCTAGCCTGCGCCTGAAGCCATTCCACCTCCATCACCTATGGCTCTCAGAAGGGAATCGTAACTATGACTGACCCAAACCTTGGTCGTCGCTTATCGAATCGCTATCATCTGGTTGAACTCGCGGGGAAAGGCGCGATGGGGCGTGTCTACCGTGCCGAAGATACGCTGTTGGGCGGGGTTAATGTTGCGGTCAAGTTTTTGGCGCAGACCCTGTTAAATCAGCGGATGCGCGATCGCTTCGAGCGAGAGGCCACCATTTGCGCTCTCCTCGCGGAAAAAACGATGCACATTGTCCGCGTTAAGGATTACGGCGTAGATGAACATGATGTGCCCTACTACGTGATGGAGTTTCTCCAAGGGGAAAACCTCAGCGACATCATCAAAGCCAACGCCATCCCCTTCGGACGGTGTTTGAGTATTGTGCGCCAAGTGTGCCGGGGGCTGAACTGTGCCCACCAGGGCATTTTATTTAAAGGGGAACCGAGCCAAATCATTCACCGAGATATTAAACCGAGTAATATTCTCCTCACCCAAGATCCCAGCGTGGGGGAACTGGTGAAACTGCTGGATTTTGGGATTGCGAAATTAATCGAAGCCAACCGGGATCAAACCCATTCGTTTATGGGGACGTTGGCCTACTGTTCGCCGGAACAGATGGAAGGGAAAGAATTAGATCATCGCTCGGATATCTACAGTCTGGGGGTGACGCTCTACGAGATGCTCTCACGGGATATGCCCCTGTTGCCGGAAAATAATTCCTTTGGGGGCTGGTACAAGGCGCACCACGAATTCCGACCGTTGCCCCTGCGCCCGGAGTTAAAAATTCCGCCGGAGTTGAGCCAGTTGGTGATGCGGTGTTTGGCGAAAAACCCGGAGCATCGTCCCCAGTCGGTGCAGGAAATTTTGCAACTGATTGAACCGATGGAGGTGGAATTCAACCGATCGCAGAAAATTGCGCAATTGGATGCGATCGCCACCACCGCCGCGACCTCAACCACCCCTAGCATCCCCTCCACGATCGAAAACGCTTGCTGGAGTAAACAATGGCCCAACAATAAGCCGCGCCAAAAAATTGTTTTCCCGCAAATCATCCGCTCTGAAAGCGATGCCGTTGCCTCCCTCTGGGTGATGCTGGAGTTAAATGACATTGTTAACCGACGCTCTAGCACTCGGTATAATCAGTTTCTCTTTTCCACCATTCCCCATCCGATGCTGTTGTGGTTAACGGTGCTTTACAACCGTCAGCACGGAGCGCGTTGGTTGCCCTGCTATCTTGACCTTAAAACCCCCATGGGTCAGCAAGTGACGCGCTTACTGGGGGAAATTGGCCATTATCGGGTCTTGTTTTTCGCCCTGGAAAATCCTGCCCGCTGCGAACATGTCACCACCACCACCATTGACCCCGAACAATGTCAACGCCTCCAAGATTGGGTGCAAATTAGCAAGGGTATTCCCGACGCGGGTCAAGCGGCGATGAGTAAAGGTTTGCTCCGGCAGGAACTCGAAAAGTTGAAGCCCAAAATTCTGATGAAGCTCGAAGCGAACCACAATAGTGTTTCCACCCGTCCCCCTTATTGACCCCAGGCGATCGCATGGCGCAGGGGCTTAGTCTTGGGATGAAAAGAAGAGGACGGGAAACCAACTATGGCGTAGAATTTCGTTGGCAAAGCTCGGAGCAGTCCAATCGATTAACGCGCCTCGACTGACATAGGCCGTTGCGATCGCACTGATATCAAACTCCAGCGCCACATCATTTAGCTCCTCCATGGGGTCACCGGAACGCACCACCGTTTCCACCTGCAAGCCGTAGGCTTTAAGTTCCGCCTGAACATCTGCTAGTTTTTCCTGGGCCATTTGTTCCTCAACCTCGTGGCGAAACTCCCGTCGGCCACCGCTTTCTGTGATCACCCACACTAACAAACAGGCTTGCAAACGCTGCTGCTCGTTCTGCTGGAGCACGGTTTTCAGTTCTTGAATCAAATACTGTGCCGCTTCACTGCCATTGTAGGGAATTAAAAGATAGCGCCAGAGGTGTTGACAGCGGAGGCTTAGCTCTTCGCGGGTGTAGGTGGAAATCAGTTGCGGGCGCAGGATCATCAGGGGTTGTGAGAGGCTGCGGGTTAGCCCCACCGTGGTACTGCCAAAAATGGTTTCTTGGGCCAAGCTGCGGGTCGGGGTTCCCAGCATCACCACTTGACTGTGGTAATGGGCCACCAATTTAGGGATGGTTTCAGTGGGCTTACCGGACACCACTTCAATCTGAACCTCGGTGTCAGCGGGACAATCCATCGTCGCCGCCAGCAGTCGGGTTCGGGCCTGATCTATTTTTTCGTGATCCACCCGTGGCACGCCCCATTCGTCCGAAAAGGGTACAGTGTGGACAAAAACAATCTGTTGGCAACCGCTCGCCGCTAATTCAGGGACAAAATGGATCAGACGATGTAAACCATCGGAAAAATCGGTGCAAACTAGGCAACGTTCAAACATAAGCGGGAGCGGGTGAGGGGTCAGCTTCCTTTCATTATCCTATGCTTGTTGAATTTCGCTGTGGCTTGCTTAACACAATGGTGCAGAAGAGGCGCGATCGCACAAGGGTGAGGAGTAAAGGGATCGGCGCAGGGGCGATCGGCGCAGCACCACAGAGGCGCGATCGAATAAAGGTGAGGAGTAAAGGGATCGGCGCAGCACCACCGGTAGAGAGAAAGGATAATCCCAGAGAAATCACAGCATAATCTTCTGCTGGGGATGAGTGGGTTGTAGGTGGGCGGTTACCCGTCGGGTCACGGTTAAGAGTAACGGTCTGAGGGAACGCCCCGCGTCCCTAGCATTTTCCGCTGTGGACAGTGCAAGAGAACTGAGGTCGGCCTCGCCGTTCCTGGGGATCTTGTCGGTTAGGCTCCAATCCCCCATTCGTGCCGCAGAAACTCTTTGTACATGTTTTCACGCACCAACATTTGGCGATACATGTTGACCAAGAATTCTTGGGCCTGTTCACGACTCATCTGATTAACTTGAGTCTCGAACGTGCGGATGTTGAATTGTTGCTCCAAAGATAGATCGATGGGCTTGGACATAGTGACCTCCAAACGACATAAAGACGTTGAACTGACATCCCAATCAGCAAAGCGAATTGGTGATGATATTACAAAACATAACAAAGGCTTGACAAAACTGCCAGTCAATATTGATACCGTTTTGTGATTTCTCCAATTCTGACCCATGGGCGAGGGCGGTGGCTGTTCGTGTTACGCCCGTTTTAGCGACTTTCCCCAGGGAGAACCGCTCAAACTGAACACAAACTCTGAAAGAATGTTGAGGAGGACTAGGCAGCGGAGGAAAGGGGGTCAGGGCTGGGTATACTGACCGTTTGGACGGATTAGGGCTGGGGTTAATCTCAGAATTCCGGGGGCGTTTGAAGAGAAGATTGGAGAAAACTTGACGAATTGTGTAAACATTCTGTAATAATTAATCGTGGAGCCAACAAAAAAAAGTAAATTGTATCTGGCCTGTCAGTTATGCAGGAGTTCACAGGTCATTCCCTGCCCAGAGTAGACGTTGTTATACAATTGAGCTGTTGTATGCCTGAAAACTCTTAGTCGTGTTGTCGGCAGTTTAATCAGTATTATTTTGGCAAAAAATTCGCGATCGCATCATCATGGGCTGGGAGCACAACATCACTTCAATTCATTTACGTTCCATGCTCCCTGTGCAAAGCGGTGTTACGGTTTAGCCCAAGTCCACAGCTTGTGACTGGGTGACTTTGTTCGTTTCGTTTATTCATATCCGGAGATAATAACTTATGTCTATTCGTCTTTATGTTGGCAATTTGCCGAAAGAATCTGTGGATCGCCAAGCGTTGCACGCCATTTTTGAAGAATTTGGAGAAGAAGTTTCGACGAAGGTGATTAAGGATCGCAAAACCGGGAAATGCCGGGGCTTTGCGTTTGTGACCGTTCCGACGGACGAAATGGCAGACCAAGTGATTGAAAAGCACAATGGTCAAGCGTTTATGGAAAGCACGCTCAAAATTGAGAAAGCGTTGCCCCGTGAAAAAGCGAAGGTAGAAAAGGAAGGGAGCAGCGCCAGCAGCAGCACCCCAACCCCCAGCCCGAAACGCGCTCCCGCTGCGAAAAAGCGAGCTACCACGCCCAGTTCAAGCGGTGGCTCTGTGCAACCTGATCCCCGCTGGGCGGATGATTTGGCGAAACTGAAAGAAATGCTGTCTGCTCAAACCAGCAGTTCTTGAGCGATTCACGCTTGTAATTATTTGAGTTCATTCGGGTAAGGGACGTGGGTTCCTTGCCTTTTTTTGTGAGCGATGGGGACGGCGGCGCGATCGCGCCCCCCATCTCAACGTATTGATCCCGGTTTCGTGGGATTATGAGAACGGTTTTTGATGCGACTAATCAGGAGTAATGGTATGACGACCGATCCCGTTCAAGTGATGAAACAGGAGGTGGGCAAAGCTGCCGCCGCACGGGTTCAATCCAATTCAATTGTGGGGTTAGGCACGGGGTCAACTACTGCGTTTGCGATTCAATCCTTGGGCGATCGCCTCGCCAGCGGTGACCTCACGAATATTGTCGGTATTCCCACCTCTTTTCAGGCTGAAGTGTTGGCCAAAAAATATGGCATTCCCCTGACGAGCTTGGATGCTGTGGACAAAATTGATGTGGCGATCGATGGGGCGGACGAAGTTGATCCCCAGAAAAATTTAATCAAAGGGGGCGGCGCAGCCCATACCCGCGAAAAAATCGTCGATACCTTGGCGGAGATGTTTATCGTGGTGGTCGATCAAGGAAAGTTAGTGGATCGCCTCGGCTCGACGTTTTTGCTGCCGGTGGAGGTTATTCCCATGGCGATGACTCCGGTGATGCGGGCGATCGCTGCCCTAGGCGGTAAACCCGAACTGCGTATGGGCGTGAAAAAAGCCGGCCCCGTGGTGACCGATGAAGGAAATCTCGTCATTGATGTGAAATTTGACGACATCCCCGACCCCGCCGGTTTAGAAAAAACCCTGAACAACATTCCCGGTGTTTTGGAAAACGGCTTGTTCGTCAACTGTACCGACTTGGTACTTGTGGGCGAAGTGAAAGATGGCCAGGCTAGCGTCCGGGAATTTTAGAGAGACTCAAAGCCGACTTTGGCCTACTCAATCTGAACCCGTTAAAACGGGTTTTTGCGACAACAAAGCCCAATTTTAGCTGTGTCACGCCAGTAGGGTGCTGTTAGCGAAGCGTAACGCACCGTCCCATGGAGCGTTGGACATTATCGGTGGGTTACGGCGGATTGCTAGATTGCAGTAACGCACCGTCCCATGGAGTGTTGGACATTATCGGTGGGTTACGGCGGATTGCTAGATTGCAGTAACGCACCGTCCCATGGAGCGTTGGACATTATCGGTGGGTTACGGCGGATTGCTAGATTGCAGTGATAGCCTGTGTTTTAGCCGCCTAACCCACCCTACAACAAAGCCCAATTTTAGCTATGCCACGACACTAGCGGCGTTGCAAAACTGGGGCGTGGAAAATGGCTTCGGAGTTGAGGACAATGCTGCTGGTTTCCCGGAGATAGCCGGTGATGTAGGGTTCGAGTTCGGGGGGGAAAAGACCGTCGGGGGGTTGGAGGAGGGTGGGATCGTAGGGGGTGATTTCGTCAATGGTTTGTACCATAACCCCAAGTAAATGGGTGCTGGATTTGAGGATGATCACGGTGACGGTGGAGAGGGATTCGAGATCGAGACCGCCGAGGCCAAGGAGATGGTTGAGGTCTAAGATCCAGAGCATTTCGCCGCGCCAGTTATAAATTCCCAAGACACAATCGGGCATGTCGGGGACGGGAAGGACATGGGCGATCGCTAAATACAGCACCTCTTGAATCGACTCCACGGGCAGGAGAGCGGGGTTTTCGATGCCCAGTTGAAAATTAAGATATTTTTGCTCTTGTACTTCAGGGCCGGGGAGGGTGGTGATTTCACTCCGACGCGAGGAGACCGCTGGTAAATTGACCACCGCATCCTGAAGGGAGGAGCCGGATTCTAACCAGGCGGCCAAATCAATCGCGAGGGCGGTACTGGCGAGGGAGAGGGTTTGTCGCCAGAGGGGTTGGGACTGTTCCGATCGCTGGCCGATGACTTCAACCTGACTCAAGCCGGGGATTTGCAGTTTTTTTAAGCCCCGTTCGATGATTTGGGTGCAGCGTTGGGGTTGGGGAAACTCCGCAGCGGCGAGATCGATCTGGAGACGGCTTTTGTTCCAAGTGACTTTAGCGTTAATCCCTTCAGGATTGAGCTTGTAATTGAGGAGCCGCGCAATCACCTGGGGGTCTCCGGCCCGTGCTTGCTGCAAAATGCGGTCTTGCTCTGGGGTGGGTGCGGTGGTGTTCATCGCCTTAGAGATAGTCGCAGAGTAGGGTGTCACGGGTGGCGCGGCCGGTGGTGGGGTTGGTTCCGGTGGCGCGATCGCACAGTTCCATTTGAATATCTTCACGGAGCAACACATCGGTAAAGTCTGCCCCGTCAATGTTGGCCCCGTTAAACCGCGCCCCCATGGCTAAGGCCCCTTCCAGGTTGGCATTGTGGAGGTTGGCACGGGTCAAGCGGGCTGATCCCAGCATGGCAAACTGAAGATTGGCGGCTTCGAGGTTCACCGAATCCATGTTGGCGGAAAAAAAGGTTACCCCTTCGAGGTTGGCATGGCTAAAATCGCTCTGGCGCACATCGGCACTTTTGAATTGAGAATCGCGCAAATCCTGGCCGGAGAAATCGACCCCGTTTAAAAAGCGATTGTTATAGTCGGTGGCGGCGGCAGGGGGAGCGATCGCCCCCCAGAGCATCACCAGCATCATCAGACCCAGGCCAAATGCGGCGATGCGGCGAAGGTTTAACCCCAAACGTTTCATAATCATGACGGTTTCAACACAGATGCTCATCAGGTTTTATTGCGATCCTATCATTGTTCTCCGCTAGAGTTCTTTCAGTTTGGACGGAGCGAGATTGTGATGCAACGAAGGAGGGATGTACCCATGGGCAAACCACAGAAACAGCAGGATTATTGGGTCGGGTATTGGGGTGAAATTCGCGTTCAACAGTGGCTTCAGTGCCGGGGTTGGCAGGTCTTACACCACCGCTGGCGATGTCGCCGGGGGGAGTTGGATCTGGTGGCGCAAGAACCCAATCATCAGGCCCTAGTGTTTGTGGAGGTGAAGACGCGGGGCGATCGCAACTGGGATCATCACGGCCTCCTCGCCATCACCCCCCGCAAACAGGCCCAACTCTGGCACACGGCTGAACTCTTTTTAGGCGAGTTTCCCCAATACAGCACCGTTCCCTGTCGGTTTGACTTGGCGTTAGTGCAGTATCGTGGGGTGATTCATGGCGCGTTAACCCCGGCCCAGGTGACGGATCAATTCAGCATTTACGATTATCTTGAAGGAATCTTGAGTTAGGCCGGGGCGATCGCGACAACTCACGGCGATCAGCCTTGGGCCTCGGTTCAAGACCGACAACCAAACACCACAAGCGAGGGTTGATGTCAACAAAAGCCTGTTTGATTTTTAACCCGGCATCGGGCCAAGGCAATGCAGAACGCGATCGCGCCATCATCACCAAGCAGTTAGATCCCCATTTTGATCTCACCATTTACCCGACGACTCCCGACCTCAGTGCCCGCGATCGCGTCAAGCAGGCCAAAACCGAAGGCTACGACCTGATCATCGCGTCGGGGGGTGATGGTACGGTGTCTCAGGTGGCGGGGGAATTGATTAACACGGAAATTCCCCTGGGGATTATTCCGAGGGGGACGGCGAATGCGTTTGCGGCGGCCTTTGATATTCCCAATGATCCCGTGGCGGCCTGTGCGGTGATCCGTGAGGGGTTGACCCAGGCGGTGGATGTGGGGCGCAGTGAGGGGCGGCCGGTGATTTTGTTGGCGGGGGTGGGGTTGGAAGCCGATGTGGTGGAAGGAGCCGATCGCGCCGCCAAAGACCAGTTTGGCGCTTTGGCCTATTGGTTTTCGGGAGTGCAACAACTGCGGACTCTCGATCCGTTTCAAGTGGAACTCGACACAGAAGATCGGGTGATTTCAGTGACAGCGATCGCGGTGACGGTGGCTAATATTGCGCCCTCGACCTCGATTTTTGCCCAAGGGCCAGCAGAATTATTACCCGATGATGGCTTGCTTGATGTCACGATCATCTCGCCGGTCAATTGGGCGGGGGCGATCGCTGCCTCCCAGCATCTTCTCCAAACTGCGATCCAAAACCGTCCCGCCGAACGCGACGACATCGGCTACTTCCGCACCCGCCGCCTCACAATCACCACCGATCCCCCCCAAAACGTTGTCATCGATGGCGAACTGTCCGGGACAACGCCAATCACCATCGACTGCATTCCCAACGGCCTCACCCTCATCCTGCCCACCGAAAAAGCCCCCGCCCAAGCCGAAAACCTCGACGGCTTACCGGATCTCACCATCACGCCCAAAACCGACGAGCCAACAGATGAGCACTCATCCAGAAGCGATTAAAATTGCAAACGTAACGATACTCACCTTTACCCCTCTTTCTACCTATGAAATTTGTTATCCCCTTTTTGCTGCTCGTGGCCTATGGCTGGGGCGTTTGGAAATTTTGGAAGGGCTACGATCGCACCAACTTCCAAGCCAGTCTTATCAGTAAAGTTACCGTAAATTTTGGGTCTAAAGCCCCGTCCTTGTAGGACGGCTTTATCTTGTGATTCATTAATGATACATTCATATTAAGCGACCTAACAGAGTTGAAGTATGGGGTTCTAAGAGCAAGTCTTTTGGGTAAAACTTCGA
>NZ_JAQMTY010000041.1 GCF_028330765.1 Spirulina subsalsa CS-330
GACATTCAGTGGACGTTAAACAGATGCTTGTGGAGGGGAATCTGGACGGGGTTTCAAGACAGAGATGACTTGAGACTAGACAAACCCAATGAAGCAAGAATCCCCCGTTATAATCTTTGATTTAACGGTGGGAGTGTCAAGCAGTCGGTCTGTCGGGGAGTAAGTCATGGGGCTGCTCTAGATAAGTGGCGAAAAACTCGTAAGAGAAGTAACTAGGAATATCCTATTGTGAGGTAGGAAGCCTACTCCATAATCTTCGATTTGGTGTAGGAGGATGTCACAGCTCAATCCCCAGTTTCAAGGCTGGGTTATTCTCCCAGCGATCGGCCACATGGGCGTAAATACAAGTGGTGCGGGGATCGGCATGGCCGAGGAGGTCTTGGACTTGGCGCAGTTCCGCCCCGGCTCGGAGGGCGAGGGTTCCGGCGGTATGGCGGAGGCTGTGGGCGGAAATGGTGCGGCCAGCGGCGTGCTTGAGGTGGGTGGCGGTGAGGTGGCGATCGACGATCAGCCGGATACCGCGCCGGGAGAGGCGTTTTCCTTTGGCTCGATTGCCGACGGCGATGAAGAGGGGGGTTTGGGCGGTGAAGCGTTCGCCGCGATCGCGCCGCATATCGAGATAAGCCATTAAGACCTGGGCAATATCGGGGGTGAGGGGGACGATGCGAATATTGCGTTTGCCTTCGACGCGGATGCCGTAGTTTTGGCCCTGTTGGAGGACGTTCACCACATTGGCGCGGTGCAGTTCGACGGTGCGGGGGCCTTCGAGGGCCATGATCGCCAGCAGGGCGCGATCGCGTAACCGTTGTAATGCCGCCGCTGGGGTGATCCCGGCATCGGGCCAGGGCACAGCGGCCAAAAGGCGCTCAACTTCTGATGTTTCAAGAAAAGTAATCCGTTCAGCGGGGTCACGTTTTTCGCGGGGGGGACGCACTCCCAAGGCTGGGTTAAACGGAACCAGGCCCCGATTCACCGCTGCTTGGTAAAAACGCCGCACCACGGAGAGTTTGAGCGCCACTGTGGCCGGTTTGAATTGCTGATCTTGCACCAGCCAATAGCGATAGCGTTTAATATCGTCCTGTACCAGTTGCCCCGGATCGAGGTTGTGGCGATCGCACCATCCCAAAAACTGCTGCACCTGACGGCGGTAAGTCTGCACCGTATCCAAGGCTGCATCCCCTGCTCCCACATCCAGATTAAGAAAATCCCCGAAGGCCGCCAAGAGGCGATCGCGGCTCACCAAAGGACTTGATACCGTGGACAATTCCATAGGGATAGGGAGAGGGCAAGATCTTCACCAGTATAGCCGGGCGGTGGGAGGTGCGATCGCCGCCGGGATTCCCCAAAACCGCGTAAATTCTCGGATACAGTAAAAGCACGAATATGGCTGTAGTACCAGACACACGATCAACAAAGTTAGACCCATGGACGCAACCCCACAGTTTAAAAAACGGCTCATTGTCTGTTGTGATGGAACCTGGCAACACCTCGAAAGCCCCTATCCCACCAACGTCGTCAAAATAGCCCAAGGCATTACCCCCCTAGATAGCCAAGGCATTCCCCAAATTGTTTTCTATGACGAAGGCGTTGGCACAGAAAGCAAAGTGCGCAAGTGGACTGGGGGCATTGCTGGCAAAGGGATTGATTGCAATATTCAGGATGGCTATCGGTTTTTGAGCCTTAATTATGTGCCCGGCGATGAAATTTATCTTTTCGGGTTTAGTCGTGGTGCTTACACCGTCCGGAGTTTGGCGGGCATGATCAGCCTCTTGGGCCTCGTCACCCGCGACAACATTCGCTGTGCGCCCCAGGCCTACGAGCTTTACCGCCAACGGAGTCGCGATCGCCAAAACAGTTCAGCACACCGCCACAATGCCGCCATCGAAGCCTTTCGATCCCAATACAGTCAGACTGCCCCCATCACCTTACTGGGCTGTTGGGATACCGTCGGCGCGTTGGGGGTTCCCAATTTAATCAATGGTGTGCCCCTCGATCGGTTCTTGAATCGGGAGCAGTATCGCTTTCACGATACAAAACTAGGGGCACAGATTGAAAATGCAGCCCATGCGATCGCCATCGATGAATACCGCACCACCTTTGATGCCACCCTCATGGAACGTCAACAGGGAGATCAACGCCCCCTCCATCAAGTCTTGTTTCCCGGCGATCATGGCTGCGTCGGCGGCGGAACCCAAGCCAATGCCCCCTTCTCCAATGCCGCCCTCCTGTGGATGATCGAACAAGCGAAAGCCCTCGGATTAGACTTTGATCTCACCTGCATCGGCGAGGTAAAGGTCAATCCAACCCTCGATCGGGATTTTAAACCCCAGGGATTTTGGTCACTTTTTCCACCCCACTATCGAACAGTGGAGCGATCGCAGGCTGCCCTCCATAGCAGTGTGATCACCCGTTGGCAAAATTTAGAGCAGTATAGACCCCGCAACTTACAGGCATTCCAAGCTGAGTTAAGCCCCCAGCCCCCAGAAGCCTAAAGGAATACATCTCAGTTACGGTAATCCTCTGGAGTGCGAGCTTCTAGCTCGCTATGGATTGGCTCGCTATGGATTGGCCCGTTCATGAGGGTACGGC
>NZ_JAQMTY010000042.1 GCF_028330765.1 Spirulina subsalsa CS-330
AAAAAGGGGGGAACGCAAAAAAGTCCCCCTTTTTAAGGGGGATTTAGGGGGATCAAACGCAGACGAGGCCAACATTTGAACGTTATGTATAAGCAGTAGCCCTAGGGGAGAGGGAACTGGAAAAATGGATCGGCTCCCCTCGCCCTCTGGGAGAGGGGTTGGGGGTGAGGGCGATCAAGCCAGCCAACCAGGCCTCTGGCTCACTCATGCCCGATCCAGACTCGCAACGGGGGTAATGTCGCTTAACCCTGCGGGCCTCGGCAAAGCATTGTGGCGGCTCTTGGTAGACTGGGAAGGCAAAGCATTGAAGAAAACCCATGCGGATTGGTGTGTTTTTAGCAGCCGTTGGCCTGTTGACCATGGTAGTGGTGCAGAATTGGTCGCCCACGTTGCCGTTGGTGGTGTTCGGGACGGCGACGATCGCATTTCCCCTGGGCCTGTGGTTAGCCTTCGCCCTGGGGGCAGGCTTGATCACCAGTATTCTGCTCCAAGGTCTCAGCTATCGGCCCATTGTCAAGGCTCCTGAACCGCCGGTCGCGCCCCGTTATCGTGCTGGGGTGGAAGAACCGCCGCCGCGCCGTTCGCGATCGCGCCCCGCTAAGGGGGACTGGGAAACACCCCTTGATCCGGAATGGGAACGGGAGGCGGATGATTGGGATATTGAGTCCCCCCCGGAACGTCCCACCACGCCCCGCCGTGAGTCGCGGCAACCCGTCACCGAAGCCCGCGAAGCCCGTGAAGCCCGCGAAGCTCGACGTAATGACACAACCCAGCGCGATCGCCCCGCTGATGGCATTTATGATGCTAACTACCGTGTGATCACACCGCCACCTGCCACCCCCGACACGGAGCCGAGTTCACCCCCTCCGCGTGACCCCACGAAAAACACCCCCGATACCTCGGACGGCGAGGAGTGGGAGTTTTAAGGCAGGGGTGCGTGGGTGTGACGGATCTCCGTGGGAGTTGGGCTGACTGGGTCTAGCTTTGGGGTTCAAAGTCTAGGGCGGCGGAATTCATGCAGTAGCGTTTGCCGGTGGGTTTGGGGCCATCGTTGAACACATGGCCGAGATGGGCATCGCAGGCGGCACAGAGGACTTCTGTTCTGACCATGAAGAGGCTGCGATCGCTTTCATAGGCCACATTGTCTTCGGTAATGGGCGCGTAAAAACTCGGCCAACCTGTCCCTGAATCAAACTTAGTCTCTGAGGTAAAGAGGGGTGTGCCGCAACACACGCATTTATAAACTCCGCTGGCTTTGTTGTCGTGATATTGGCCCATGAAGGCTCGTTCTGTGCCTTTTTTGCGGGTCACTTTAAACTGTTCAGCGGTGAGTTGAGCTTGCCATTCTTGGTCTGTTTTTTGAATTTTTTCCACCATGATCTTCGATTAAGGGTTGATACCGTTTTGAATGGGACTGTCTAGCTGGGGTTGTTGGGCCAGAGAGATATTATTCTAACGATTCCCTGCTGGCCCTTGGGTGGGGATCAAGAATGAGAGGGGGCGACGCATTTCGGCGGCATAGCCCAGAATGCCGCGATCGCGATATTCGTAGCAGAGTTCCCCCGCTGCGCTAAACAGAAACGTTGCGCCCCGCTGGGGGAGGTAGCTGGGGTCGGGGACGTAGGTGCGCCAATGGGAGAGCACTTCTACCATGTTGCGGAGGCGGACGGTAGCGAGTTCAAAGGGTCGCTGGAAGCCGTTGCCCCCGGCTAGGTTAAAGACTGACCCCTGAAAGGAGGGCAAGGGGGGCGCGTTGACCTGTTCGTCGTCGTGGATCAGTTGGGGGCCGTGGCGATCGCCCCAATAGCCGCGCCACACTTCCCGCAATGTACCGGGGCTGCCAATTCCGGCGCACATCAGCAGCAGATTCAGCCAGGCGTTTTGGCCGGGGGAGAGGCCGGGAATTTTAAAGGTTAAGCCGGGATAGAGGTTGAGATCGCGGTGGAGTTGGGCTTCGGGATCGACGAAGAGTTCGGCGGCGGGGAAGCCGGTGTAGTCACAAAAGCGTTGGCCGGAGTTGCGATCGCCTATGCCCACGGCCCGCACGGCAATGTTGGCGTGGTGGAAATGGGCGCGATCGCGCTGAATCCAGGTTGCATATTCAATACTGTCAAAATCGCCGAGTTGCGGCCAAATCACGATCAGGGTCTGCTCGGCTGTTTCCGTGCCCCGCAGCACCGGCAAAAGCACCCCGTCACTGACTCGGATGCGAGCGGTTTGACGCAGCAATTCGTAGCTATCTATGGGGGGGAGACTTACCATTCCGTGAGGTTGCGAACTTTATGCACCGTTTGGGGCAGAACCCCCACGAGGGCGGCGATCGCCTCATTGGGCAGTTGCGCCACCGTTTCCACATCAAACCAATTTTCAAACTGATTGAGAATGGCTTGGACGCGCTGGGTGGGGATGGGGTTTTCCGTAACCTGTTTAAACAGTTTCACCCATTGCCGCCGCATTAAATAGGCTTTTTGGCGTTCTTCGGGGTCTTTCGGGGGCAACAACGACCAATTGCCCACCGGCAACACATTCAACACATCCGTATCAAACACACTGCCCACCACTGCCCCCGGCCCGGCAAATTCGGCGTGATGTTGCTTATAGATAATCAAACCGTTGCGGCGACGTTGATTCACCACGAGCAGTTTTTGCGATCGCAAATCGGTGAGGACTTGAGCGATCGCATCAGACGGCGGAGGTGACTGAGTTGTATTCATCATGGGTCAAACAAATGGTCAATCCCACCAACCCGGTAACGGTTCAGGATTTTAGTGATCCATGTCCAGAGCAGGACAGAGAGACCCGACGCGATCGGTCTCTAGAGAACCCTTCAGGACTAGCTCTAACATATCCCACGAACCCCAAACTACCCAGAACATTGCATTGATTTGTACAGGAGCAAACGTTGGGGTTGAAACCACTCCCATCCCCCATAATTCGGGGCACTGTCCTCGATATGATACCCCAAACCTTGGTAGAGTTGCTGCGCCGGTTGGTTGCGACTTAACACATGAAGATAAAGGGCTTCAAACCCCCAATCTCGCGCTTTTGGTTCACAGCCCAACAGCAAGCACCGCGCCACCCCCCGCCGTCGATAGTGGGGATGCACCGCCAGGTTAGAAATGTAGGGATATTCGACGGTGTAGCGTCGCCAGGTGAGGGGGCGCACGGACACTTCCACCGTACCGATCACTTGCTCCGTAGGATGGGACACCGCCGCCAAACAGCAATAGTGGGGCAGATCTGCCCGAAAGCGAGCGCGTAAATCTTCTTGAATGCCGAAGCGGATCAGGGGCTGCATCCAAAACATCACACCGGTCGGGGGGTGAAAGCTGTCGGTGAGCACTTCCGCTAGGCGGGGGATGTCAGCAGCGGTGGCGTGCCGAATGGCGATCGCCGCCCTGGGGCAGGTGAGATCGTCGGCAGCCGAGACAGCGGATGATGGGGCAGGAGAATAGCAGGAGTCCAATACCGTGTTTAAGAATGGGGAGGAGCAAAAGGGGGATGGACAATCAAGGCTTAAGATCGACCCGTTGACCGTCATCTCAAGAACACTGATCACCATTGCTAACGCATTGTAGCGGGAATTTCGGGGTTCGGGAAGATGACGGCGGTGGGGGCGGCGATCGCATCTCGCGCCGGTTGTTGACACTCCCACCGTTAAATCACAGATTATAACGGGGGATTCTTGCTTCATTGGGTTTGTCTAGTCTCAAGTCATCTCTGTCTTGAAACCCCGTCCAGATTCCCCTCCACAAGCATCTGTTTAACGTCCACTGAATGTCC
>NZ_JAQMTY010000043.1 GCF_028330765.1 Spirulina subsalsa CS-330
TCATCCCCTCTCCATCGCCTCTCAATTCCTCGTCCAACTCAACCTCGATCCTGAAACCATGCTCACCACCCTCCAAGATCAGGCATGATTGCCCCCCGCCCAACGGGAAAAAGCCCAGAGCGTCGGCTCTAGGCTTCTAGATTTCACACAAATATTTCAAGCAAAGACCCAAAAGCCTTAGCGGATATATTCCTTCAGAATGCTATTCCGATTGGGGTGGCGCAGTTTTCGCAGGGCTTTCGCTTCGATTTGACGAATGCGCTCACGGGTCACATTGAAGATTTGCCCGATTTCTTCCAGGGTTTTCATCCGACCATCATCCAACCCATAGCGGAGGCGTAACACATCGCGCTCGCGGGGGCTGAGGGTGTCGAGGACGCTTTCGAGATCTTCGCGGAGAAGATTTTTCGAGACTTGGTCTTCAGGGGTTTCGCCGTCGGCTTCGATGAAATCACCCAGGCGAGAATCTTCTTCTTTGCCGATGGGGGTTTCAAGGGAAATGGGGAGTTGGGCGGATTTGGCGATAAACCGGAGTTTTTCGATCGTCATTTCCATCCGGGTGGCGATTTCTTCCTCGGTGGGTTTGCGCCCCATTTCTTGGGAGAGGATTTTGGTGGTTTTCTTGATCCGGGAGATGGTTTCGTAGAGGTGGACGGGGAGGCGGATGGTGCGGGATTGATCTGCGATCGCTCGCGTAATCGCTTGGCGAATCCACCAGGTGGCATAGGTGGAAAACTTATACCCTTTCGCATGGTCAAACTTTTCCGCCGCCCGAATCAAGCCCAAGGAGCCTTCTTGAATCAAGTCCTGAAAAGATAGACCCCGGTTCATGTATTTCTTCGCGATGGACACCACCAGTCTGAGGTTAGACTGCACCATTTTGTCCTTGGCACGACGGCCAATGAAGAGGCGGCGGCGAAAATCCGGGTAGGCTAACTCAGTGGCGGCAGCCCATTCATGAAGATTGGGTTCACGTTCGAGGGAGTCAAAGAGGTCATCGCGAATCCGTTCAAATTCGAGAAGTTCAGCAATTTTTCGAGCGAGTTCGATCTCTTCTTCGGCACGAAGGAGGCGAATCCGACCAATTTCTTGGAGATAGATCCGAATGGAATCCTCTGTGTACGGTTTCTTGCGCGTTTGCTCACGACGACGGGATGCACCCTTTTTCTGTTTTGAATCCTCATCTTCGGTGATATCTGCTTTGATCAGAGTTTCATCTGATTCTTGTTCAATCAGATACTCTAATTCGTTCTGAGGTTGGGTAATCTTTGCGAGATCGTAATTCGCCTGAGTCATGCTGTTTTCCTCTTGCTCCTTCAGTTCAAGACCAGAACATCGTTCATTGTTGTGATTTCACGATGGTTTCGATAATCATTCAGCATTACCGAAGTACTACATCGCCCATCACCTTAACGCAAATATCATCGGGATAATATCCTTGGGTTTTTCCCATGGAGTCGCACGGCACTCTGCGCACAGTTGAAGACGCGACCGCACAAATTCTTGACTGGACAGAATGTTACACTCCTGACGTGAATCCTCTGGAAGCTCATGCTTGACCAAGACTGATGGCATGAGTTGGATTGATTCGTTGGCAGAGTGTAATGTTTTTAACCTTCTATCAAGGACAGATCCTGCTTTAATGATTCCCTGAGCGTTAATTTAAGAACTCAGTTTTGGTTGGGCTGTCAGACATTGTAATGAATTCAAATCGAAATGACAGCCCATTGATCGTGGATCTTGCAATTTTTGTGAAATTCAAGACATGTCTTAATCAAATTATTGAGGTTGCTCACCATTTATCTGGCATTTCAGTTCTTTTGTATTAAAAAAATAGACGATCGCTGCCCTTGTGCTGAAGCATCGGGGTGGATGTTACGAAAAAAGCGGGTGGGTTAATGTTGGCGGCACGGTGCGATCGCCCTAGGGACGGAGGTAGGGAACGGGGTCGATGGGTTTGCCGTTCTGGCGCAGTTCAAAATGGAGGTGAGGCCCGGTGGAGAGGCCGGTGGAGCCGACTTCGGCGATCGCTTCCCCTTGCTCCACAGGTTGCCCGACGGTGACAAGCATTTTATTCGTGTGGCCGTAGAGGGTGGCAAACCCGTCGCCATGTTCGATTACCACGGTGCGCCCATAGCCACCATACCAACCGGCAAAGGCCACCACACCAGCATCGGCGGCTTGAATCGGGCTGCCGTAGGGGCCTTTGAAGTCAATGCCCGCGTGGAGACGTTGCCGACCGAGGACGGGATGCTTACGCCAGCCGTAGGTATCACTAATCTCGCCGTGGTGGGGCAGGATGTAGGTTCCCGTGCCGCTGTTGGGGCCGTCGCTGGGGGCGTTCCATTGTTGGATCAGGGCTTCGAGTTGGGCGGAATCTTGGCTGAGTTGGGTTTGGGCGGCTTGGAGGGTGGCGCGATCGCTGTCGTTGGCGAGGAGTTGCTGTTGGAGTTGGAGTTGGGCTTCGAGGTCTTGGGTTTGGGCTTGGATTTGGGTGGTGATCGTGGTGATTTCGGCCTGTTGTTGTTCGAGGGCGGTTTTTTGATCAAAAAGACGTTGGGCGACCTGTTGCAATTGGGCGAGGCGATCGCGGTCGGCTTGGTAGAGTTGGCGGAGGCGATCGCGCCGATCGAAAAACTCGTTCAGGTTTTCACTCTTCAACAACACCGACCAGCCTCGACTCGCGAGGGATTGCTGTTGTAAAAACCGCAGCCGGGCAATGGTTGCATTCATCTGAGGCGCGTACTGTTGCCGCTCTTTCCCTAGGGCCGTTTCTAGCTCCGCCAAGCGTTGATTGGCGGTGTTGAGTTGGTCTTCGTAATAGTCCAATTGCAGATCCATCACCTGCCGATTGCGCTGCAAGCTCTGGATATATTGCTGTACGGCTTCCGTGGCGGTAGTCGGTTCCGGTTGGTTCCATTCATCGAGGAGCGAATTCGCCCCAGCGGATGCACTGAACCACAACCACGCCGCGATCGCGATCGGGGCGATCGCCACCCGGATCAGCGCAAGGGAGGCAAGGGGCTTAAGCCCCTTGTTCAGCCCCTTGTTCAGCCCCTTGT
The DNA here is from genome assembly GCF_028330765.1 of Spirulina subsalsa CS-330. GTDB lineage: Bacteria > Cyanobacteriota > Cyanobacteriia > Cyanobacteriales > Spirulinaceae > Spirulina > Spirulina subsalsa_A. Next base: position 3,063 of record NZ_JAQMTY010000043.1, read on the forward strand.
TCAGTATCGGGTTGCAATCAGTTAACGCGAGTGTGATTCTGAGCCGCTTTGACTGTCCAGACATCCTCTCAACTCTTCAGAATCAGTGGCTTTAACCTAGCGTTAAATATCGAGATCGTCGAGGTCGAGTTTAGAGCCTTCGGTTTCAATAAATTCCCGCCGGGGCGCAACTTTATCCCCCATCAGGACGGTGAAAATATTATCCGCCGCCGCTGCATCTTGGATTTCCACCTGTTTGAGCATCCGGGTTTCGGGGTTCATGGTGGTGTCCCAGAGTTGGTTCGGCATCATTTCCCCCAAACCCTTAAAGCGTTGGATCGTGTAGTTGGCGTTGTCGGGGAATTGGGCGATCGCGTGGGCCAGTTCGCGATCGCTGTACAAATATTGATGATTGCGACCCCGTTCCAACTTATACAAAGGCGGGCAGGCAATATAGACATAGCCCTGATCGATCAGATCCCGTTGATAGCGGAAAAAGAAGGTTAATAACAACGTCCGAATATGCGCCCCGTCCACGTCCGCATCGGTCATGATGATGATGTTGTGGTAGCGCAGTTGATCTGGGTTGAAATCTTCCCCTTTAATGCCCAAACCGAGGGCGGTAATCAGGGATTGAATTTCGTTGTTTTTGTAAATTTTCGCGTCGTCGGTGCGCTCAATGTTGAGGATTTTACCGCGCAGGGGGAGGATCGCTTGGATGCGGCGATCGCGCCCCTGTTTGGCCGAACCGCCCGCCGAATCCCCTTCCACAATGAAGATTTCCGACTCAGAGGGATCGCGAGAACTACAATCGGCTAATTTACCCGGCAACGGCGACGACTCCAGCACCGATTTACGCCGCACCAATTCCCGCGCCCGCCGCGCCGCTTCCGCCGCCTTAAAGGACTGCACCGCCTTTTCAATAATCGTGTCAGCAACAGCCGGGTTGAATTCTAAATATTCATTCAACACCTCCCCCACCAGGGAATCCACAATGCCGCGCACCTCACTGTTGCCCAGTTTGGTTTTAGTTTGCCCTTCAAATTCCGGGTCGGGCACTTTCACGGAAATCACCGCTGTTAAGCCTTCGCGGATGTTTTCGCCGCCGAGGTTGGCTTCGTTTTCTTTAATCTTGTTGCGTTTGCGGGCGACATTGTTCATCGTCCGGGTCAGCACCGCCTTTAACCCTTCAAGGTGCGTCCCGCCGTCGATGGTGCGAATGTTGTTGGCAAACCCAAGAATATTATCGCTGTAGGAGTCGATGCACCATTGCAACGCCACTTCCACCACCACGCCATCCCGTTCTCCTTCGACATAAATAATGTCAGTGTGGAGGGGTTCTTTTTCGCGGGTCATGTAGGTGACATATTCGCGAATGCCGCCTTCGTAGCAGTAGGTTTCAATCCGGGGCACTTCGGGGCGGCGATCGCTAAACGTAATCTTCACCCCCGCATTGAGATAGCCCAGTTCCCGCAGCCGCCCCGCCAAGGTGTTGTAGTCAAAATCCACCGTCTCCGAAAAAATGGTGGTATCCGGCAAAAACGTGAGGGATGTGCCGCTGCTGGTTTGGGTGGGGTCGGCGGTTTCGGTCAGTTCGCCCATGGGAACCCCCCGTTCGTAGCGTTGGGTGTAAAGGGTTTGGTCGCGACGCACTTCCACCACCACCCAAGTTGAGAGGGCATTGACCACCGACACGCCCACACCATGCAAGCCACCGGAGACCTTATAGCCGCCACCGCCAAATTTTCCCCCGGCATGGAGCACCGTCATCACCGTTTCCAGGGCGGATTTACCAGTGGTGGGGTGAACATCGATCGGAATACCCCGGCCGTCATCGGTGACGCAGACGGAACCATCGGGGTTAATGTCCACTTCAATATGGGTGCAATAGCCAGCGAGGGCCTCATCAATGGAGTTATCAACCACCTCATAAACGAGGTGATGCAGTCCACGGGGCCCGGTGGTGCCGATGTACATCCCTGGACGTTTACGGACAGGATCTAAACCTTCTAAAACCTGAATCTGATCGGCACGATAGTTACTGGCCATAAAAATTCCTCGAATCGCGGAGAAGCGGGCTTAAGGCTCTCAAATGGTAAAAAACCTATCAAATTCTAACATAAAAGGGTTAATGGCGATGCTAGGCTCTGTAGCTTGCAAAAAAAGATTGGATACCATGCCGAGAAAATTGCCAATTATTGCATCAAGAGCAGGGACTGGAGCGATCGCTCTCGATCAGTTTTCGGCGCGGTAGGAGTTCCCATTATCGCACGATTTCGGCGCAGACCTGCTGGGCTGTGGCGGGGGCGAGCAGAACGCCGTTGCGGTAATGGCCGGTGGCGAGGGTGACGTTGGTGTAGCCGGTGAGGGGGCCGATGACGGGGGCGGGTTGGCCGTGGGGGCGGGGGCGTTGGCCCGACCAGGATTCAATGATTTCACCCTGGGCGAGGGCGGGACAGACGGCGATCGCCTGCTGCCAGACGGCTGCTTTTAGGTGAGCTTGGGCGGCAACGATGCCCTGCTCATCGGGAAACTCCACCGTCGCGCCCACCCAATAATCACCGCCGCCAAGGGGAACAAGATGCACATCATGGCCGGAGATCACCGGCTCCACGGGATGGAGGGGAGCGGGGCAGCGGACGCGAAAGGCTTGGCCGAGGACAGGACGGAGATCGAGGGTTTGCTGAAGTTGGGCGGTGAGGGGGGTGGAACCAAGACCGGCGGCGAGAATGAGGCGATCGCAGGCCAGCCAATCCGTGCCGATCTGGACATGGGTGCAGCGGTGCGCCTCCCCCTCGGCCTCGGTGCGCAGGGCGGTGACAGCCTGGCCAAAGCGACAGTCCGCGCCGGCTTGGCTGGCGGCTTGGATTAGGGCTGCGGTTAACGGGCGGGGCTGAATTTGGCCATCCTGGGGAGAATGCACCGCACCGATGAGGCGATCGCTCTCGATATAGGGACAATGGGCCGCTAATTGCGCACGATCCCACAGCTCAAGCGACCAGCCCTGCTGCGATCGCACCTGCTGCAAACGTTGCCACCGTTCATCCCGTTCGTCTTCGCGGAATCGCAGCATCACTAAACCGTGGGAATTGGTGGGAATCGGGCAGCCTGTCACCTGTTCGAGTTCCGGGATTAACGTGGCGTAGCGGCGTAGACTCTGCTCGCGCAACCGCCAGCCGCGCCCGGTGGTTTTTTGGCTGATCACCCCCATCAACACCCCCAACGCCGCACCGGTAGACCCGGCAGCGGCGCTGGCTTGTTCAACAAGGACGACGGCTTGCTTTTGGCGGTTGAGTTCGTAGGCAATCATTGCCCCGACGACTCCGCCACCCACAATCACAATCGGGTTCATGCCTCGCTGTCGGGTTCGCGGGGAATATAGTCTAGGTACACCTCAAAATCCTTTTCAAGGGCGGCTAAGGCTTCGGTGGCAAAGTTGGGCACACCCTCCGAGGCAGCCGCGTCTAGGCGTTCAATGTCGTTAAATAGGGACTCGGCGAGGTCGGTGGCAACGGCTTGGTCTTTTTCGAGCAGGAGGCTGCGATCGAGGTAGCCCAAGGTGGCCCGCAACCCGCCTAAGGGGCCGTGGAGGAAGGAACCAACATTATTCCAATCATTTTTAGCCACATAGCCTTCCAGTTCGGGGAGGCGATCGCGCACGGCTTCAATGGGAGCGATCGCCCGGTCAATGGCCGCAATTTTTTCAGGGGTATAGGTAGGGGGGGCTTGCACCATTGCACCGCCACAGCCCGTGAGGAAGGTGGTTAAACCTATGAGAAGTAGAGCAAGTAAGGATCGAATCGGTTTCATACAAAAATCTTCGGGTAACAGTCGCATTGTCTGAGAAAACTATACGGGAAAATCGGAATCCCCACACTTGGAATCCGATTTTGGACAGAAAACGCAATCAACACAATGCTGTTACTTACGGCGATCGCATAGCCAATAGGTTTCCATGGGGCCTTTGCCTTTGATCGGGAGGATGCCGCGCCGCTGACAGGTGAAGTGAGGGGCGATCGCGGCTTGGGTCGCTGCGGTGATTTGAATCTGTCTCGCTTTGCCCTGGGACTCCATCCGCGCCGCCACATTGACCGCATCCCCCCAGAGGTCATAGATGAATTTTTTGATCCCAATCACCCCCGCCACCACCGAGCCGGTATGGATGCCAATACGGAGTTCCATCGGGGAACCGTCGGGCCAGTGAAACTGCTGGATCGCCTGTTGCATATCGAGGGCCATGGCGGCGATCGCGATCGCATGATCCGGACGGGGTAACGGTAGCCCCGCCGCGGCCATATACGCATCGCCAATGGTTTTGATCTTCTCCACGCCGTGGGTTTCCGCTAATTGATCAAACACCGAAAAAATCTGATTCAAGGTGCTAATCAGTTCCAGAGCTTCAAACTGACTGGCATAGGACGAGAAACTGACCAAATCGGCAAAGAGAATCGTCACACTGGGAAACTGCTGGGCGAGACTGCCCTCAAACCGTTTCAACTGTTCTGCGATCGGGCGGGGCAGCACATTGAGCAGGAGGCGTTCGGATTTATTTTTTTCCACTAAGAGGGCTTTTTCGGCTTGAATGCGCTGGGTGACATTGGCTTGCATCCCCACAAAGTGGGTGAGGCGGCCCTCGTCATCAAACACCGGGGAAATGGTGAGTTCATTCCAAAACAGCGTGCCATCTTTGCGAAAATTCCGGAGGGTGACGGTGCAGTGGCGGCGTTCTCGGATGGCGGCGCGGAGTTCGTGGCGGGCGGCTTGGTCTTTTTCAGGGCCTTGGAGGAAGCGGCAATTGAGGCCGAGCACCTCGGTGGCGGAATAGCCTGTCATCTCTTCAAAAGCGGGATTGACATAAATCAGCGGCAGATCGGGGAGCCGAGCATCGGCGATCACAATCCCGACTCGACTGGCGGCGATCGCTTGATCCCGCAGATACAACGCCGCCTGCACACCTTTTTGATAGGCCCCCCGATGGTGCCATTGGGTTTCGGTCACATCTTGGGCGATCGCCACACTCACCCCGTCCCGATAGGGAGACACCCGCCACGACAACCACCGATAGCTGCCGTTACGATGGCGAAATCGGTTTTTATATTCCACGGGCGTTTGCCGTTGGGGATGGTGACAGCGTTGCTCAGCGGCGAGGGTGCTTTCGAGGTCGTCAGGGTGAATCCAGTCTACCCAAGGCTGCTGGCGGAGTTCCTCCGGTGTCCATCCCAGCAAATCCTGCCACAGATGATTCAGTTCCCCAAAATAGCCATCCCCATGGCGCACACAGATCAAGTCCACCGACAACTCAAAAAACGACTGTAGCGAAGTTGCCGCATTGCATGGTGTACGAACGTCTCCAGAAAAACCCATAATGCCCTGTGAGTGACCCTTGGTTTCGTGGACTTGTTGACTGCACCCCCTACTCCCATTATTCAGGTTTTCGCGTCAATCTGGGAACATTCAGGACGACCACCGCTGCGGATGGCGCACAGCGATCGCACCTCCTCGTACAGCGTCAAGACTTACTATTCGGATTGTCTTGAATGTCCAACGCTCAACGTGACGGTGCGTTACGCTTCGCTAACAGCACCCTACAAACATCCTGATTCTTGGCATTGACGCACCTCCTAGTCTTCTAACACCTGCACATCCACTTCCACCGCATCCACATCAATCGTGCCCGGCGGCGTAATCCGCACAAAGCGCCCATCCTTAATCTGGAGGGCTTCACTACAGTTCGGGCAATTAAACGCCACCTGATTAAACGCCGCAAAGGCGTGGCCACACATCGGGCATTGATCGTCCACCACATTCCGCTTCACCCACCAGCGCAGCCCATACACCGCCACCACCGGCAGCAGGGCCAACAAAAACACCGCCAGGAAGATCCCATTCACAATCCACCCCAACCCCACCGCGCTGAGGCCCATCACCCCAAGCAAAATCAACAAACTACAGCCAATGCCGGATAAATTCCATTGGGCAATTTGATTCACACTGACCTCCTGATCCGGAATTCGTAACCTTGTTTCATCCTAGTGATTGATCGTGATCTATTGCATGTGCTGGGCGATGAAATTGGTATAAACCTCACCGCTCAAGAAGGCGGGCGTGGTTAAGATGCGCTCGTGGAAGCTGATCGTGGTGGGAATGCCGGTGATCGCACATTCTCGCAAGGCTCGTCGCATGCGGGTGATGGCAGTGGCGCGATCGGGGCCCCAGACGATTAATTTACCAATCAGGGAATCGTAGTAGGGCGGGATTTCGTAGTCGGTATACACATGGGAATCCATGCGCACACCGGGGCCACCGGGGGGAAGGTAGGCGGTGATCCGGCCCGGATGGGGGCGAAAATTATGGGCGGGATCTTCAGCGTTGATCCGACATTCGATCGCATGGCCCTTGAGTTGCACATCGGCTTGGGAGAAGGTGAGGCGATCGCCCTGGGCAATGCGAATCTGCTCCGTGATCAAGTCCAACCCGGTGATCATTTCCGTGACGGGATGTTCCACCTGAATGCGGGTGTTCATCTCCATAAAATAAAAGTTCCCTGCCTTATCAAGGAGAAATTCCACCGTCCCCGCCCCGACATAGTGAATCGACTGGGCCGCTCGTACTGCGGCTGTGCCCATTTTTTTTCGTAATCTTTGGGTCAAAACCGGGCTGGGAGCTTCTTCGAGGAGTTTTTGATGGCGGCGTTGAATTGAACAATCTCGTTCGCCCAAATGCACCACATTGCCGTAACTATCTGCCAAGATTTGAAATTCAATATGGCGCGGCGCTTCGAGGAATTTTTCCAGATAGACCCCGGCATTGCCAAAGGCAGCTTCGGCTTCCCCTTGGGCCGCCCGGAACATCTTCACTAATTCACTTTCGTCTCTCACGAGGCGCATGCCCCGGCCCCCGCCGCCCGCCGTGGCTTTGAGAATGACGGGATAGCCGATCTTGCCAGCGATCGCGATCGCTTGGTGTTCATCACTAAGGAGACCATCACTGCCCGGTAATGTCGGGACACCGGCTCGCTGCATTGTTTCTTTCGCGGTGGACTTGTCCCCCATGGACATCATCGCGGCAGGAGTCGGGCCAATGAAGGTAATGTGATGATCCGCGCAAATTTCAGCGAAACGGGCATTTTCAGCCAGGAACCCATAGCCCGGATGAATGGCTGTGGCGTTGCGGGTCAGGGCTGCGGCGATGATGTTGGGAATATTGAGATAGCTTTTGCTGCTGGGGGGTTGGCCAATACAAACGCTTTCGTCCGCGAGTTGGACATGGAGGGCATGTTCGTCAATGGTGGAATGGACGGCCACGGTGGCGATCCCCAGTTCTTGACAACTGCGGAGAATACGAAGGGCGATTTCACCCCGATTGGCAATGAGGACTTTAGAAAACTGCATTCGGTTACACAGCAATGGCTCTCGGTCGTGCAATCCACTATACAGTTTTTAGGCTCGTCTGCCCTAGTCTTCGGGGTCGCGGTGACGTTGGGCCAGATCCGAGGGGGGGCGATCGCTACTCCAGGCCCACCAGGCTTGTTCACATTCGCAGTGATAAAACTCTTGCCATTTACGCTGATAGTCTTCATTCACCACCGGAGCGCGACGATTGAGCCAAACCCGTTGGGCTTGGCGAGGGGATGCACCACAGCGGGGACAGTGAAAGGTCATGGCGTGGAGGGCGGGTTCTGTCCAGGTGGGGGGGAGAGGCTCAAACGCTTCCATGCAGACTTGATTAAGATTAAACGTCTCCTCAGCTTATCAAAAAAATGGGTTTAAAACCTCGTCTTTTTAAGACGGCTTTGGATTAATATAGAGACGGTTGAGATCCCCAAGGTGGGCGGTTGTGAAGCGGCTTTTAGTCGGCACCCTCGAACCTGAAAACTCCTAGAGAGTAA
>NZ_JAQMTY010000044.1 GCF_028330765.1 Spirulina subsalsa CS-330
ATCATTCCACACTACACGACAGCATCCGAACAGCTTGGCTAGTTCGGTTTGCTGACCTGGGGTGGGATAGATTCTGTACTGATATCGGCTTTTCATGGTGCTAGGATACCAAAGATGGAGAGGATTGGAGCGATAAACTCCAGCAGCAAAGCCGCCCTAAAAGGGCGGGGCTTCAGACCCATTAGTTTTGGTGAGAACTCCAACGTTTTGAAGAACACCATTAATCAACGCCACCCTCGCCATGACGCTGTTGCCAAATCAGGCGCTGGACAGCGGCGATCGCGCCATTCAGTTCATAACTTTTTCGCTCTGGATGGGCGACAAACGCCGCTTGTTCCTGTTCAATCATGGCCACGTCCTGCGCCACTAGGTTATTGAGCAGACCCCGCGCCGAATTGAAAAGACTGTTTTTAATCCAGCGGCGGAACGGAATCGGCAATTTATGCAATCGCCAAAAGGCATTTAACGAGGTGAAATGCACCAAATAGGCCCGCGTTCGATGCTGATCCACCGGGCAAAAGAGGCAGTAAATTTTAAAATCATCCCCCAAGGTCGAAGCCCAATGGGGATAGCGATAACTGACGTGCAACGGTTCCGGATGGAGGCGGCGCAGGGCTGGGATGAACAGTTGAGACACTGACCAAATTTTGTCAATTTTGTAATAGCTTTGGGCTTCGTATTCGGCATCAATGCGATCGCTGTGGGCTTTGATATGTTGGAGTTGTGCCGATGCCCAGGCTTGGTAATTGTCGTGGAGGTGTCCGTGGTACATATCCATCAGATTTTCAATCAAGTAGGAATAGTGACCGGGACAGTCGATAGTTGTCCAAGAGGCGATGTAGTTGAGGTGATCCCATTCCGGAAGTCCCATGGGAGCGATCGCCTCGGCATCCCCCGTACCGGGAAACAGCCAGATAAACCCATCTAACTCCCGGACTGGGTAAGTTTTGAGGCGACAATTGGGGCGTTTTTGGGTGGCGCTGAGATAGGGCACATGGGTACAGTGTCCCGTGCCGTCAAATTCCCAACCATGGTAGGCACAGGCGATCGCATTGCCCCGCACCTGGCCCGCACTGAGTTGCACCTGACGATGGGGACAGCGATCCTCTAGGGCCTGCACCTGCCCCCCACTGTCTCGATACAACACAATCGGTTGGCCCCAGAGGACAATCGGCCGCGGCTCAGTCGTCACCTCTTGGCTTTGCGCCACCCCATACCAATGGTTGAGATTAATGCCACAGGTGCGCAAGTCTTGCACCGTAAATGAGGCAGAACAAGCATCAGATCGCATCACGTTACTTCAACTACTCATCACATTCTTTGCAAACTATATCAGGTTGGCTCAGGGGGCGATCGCACCATCGCCCCTCTCTCAATTCCCAGATCACCTGAGCCATGCACCTCACCCAGAGTTTTATTATCAAAAACTCCTGATATTTCAAACTCAGCATTAAGCGCACCATGGAGCCAGTGCCCGGACTCAAACGCATAATCAGTAAACCACAATTGAGCCAGAAATCCAGCGAATCACAAGGCCTGGCGTAATCCTGAAGCGATCGCATTTTTGCCTGACCGCATCTCACCAGCCCAGCGAGTGGGTCAATCCGCATCAAGTCTGCAACAATTATGGGCAGATCATGGGTAGAAACTAAATGTAAAGAAGTGTAAAATATGCCCAAGATTCCCAAGTTTTTCACATTCTCTGTTTAGCTTGTTAAGTAGATTCTGTGTACCGAATCCTACCCATCTCTCTTTGGTCAGTTGCTATGGATACTCTCACTCTCGTCCCCAACACCGTCAAGCATCGCATTCGCCTCAGCGAGACTCTGTACGAAATTTACAGCAAAATTCATCGCGTCCACACCTTAACCAATGTGGAATATCAAATCCTCTACACCCTCAAACAAGATCAACACCTCAGCGAAGATCACCGCAACATGTTGACCCGGATCTTCTACACCCTCGAAAAGCACGACCGTTACTATCGCTCATCTCAGTGCTACGCCTAAAGCGTGTCTAGGCTTGTCGTTCTGTGCCCTTGCGATCGCGTCTGGTGCGATCGGTCATCGTAGTCAGGGCTGTTTTGATCACGGTTAGCGAATAACCCGCAGTTGCTGTTCTCGGCGCGTGAGACTATCGCACAGCACTCGCACAATATACCCTTCAAGTTGATTCGCGAGCGTCGGATTTTCTAACTTCATCACCCGAAAGGCGGCTTGACTCAGGCCATAAAGCTGGGTTTTCACATCGGCGATCACGGTGGTAGAGAGGGGAGGTTTACCATAGAACCGCATTTCGCCGAGAATATTGCCGCCGGTGACGGTTTGCAGGCGTTTGCTGCACCCCTCTTCAAGTTGCAACAAAACGCTCACCCGCCCGGATTCCACAAAGTACAGGTAATCACTGGCTTGCCCCTGTTGATAGATCACCTCTTCGGCGGCGACGGTTTTGGGTTCTAGATAGGACATGAAGGGGTAAACCTGGGCGGGGGTGAGAAACATTTGAGTGAGGACTGTGCCGAGGGGGGTGCTGGGTTCACGGTGCTCGGTGGTACGGAGGAGGAGGTTTTCGCACCATTCCAAGCCGCGATCCATGTCGGCGAAGAGTTGGCAAGAGGGTTCGGGGAAGAGGGCGCATTGGGTTTGATCGAGGGCGATCGCTTTCCCCTGCTGGAGGGTGGCTTGGAACTCCGCCGAAACATTGGTAAAGACGAGGGTGATTTTTTCCTGTTGGGCAATTTTGAGGATTTTATTGCAACTGAGGACGGCAGAGGCATCAATACCCGTCACTTGGCGAAAATCCAACAGAATAAACGTCACAGGCGGTGCGCTCTCTTGTTCAACGCGCCGCTTCACCTGATTGAGGAGATAGTTAGCCGTGCCGAAAAAGAGAAACCCTTGCAGTTCCAAAATAAAGATTTGATCCCCGATCGCCCGCAACTGCGCCAACGCCGCCGGACTGCGTTCCACATTGCTGTGGGTCGTCGCACCGGAGAGCACTTCTTTGGCCACATCGACGCGGCTGTAGTCATACATAAAGAGAATGACCGCCAAAATAAAGCCAATGATGATTCCCTGTAAAAACCCGATCGCATTGATCGCCACGAGAATCACCACGACGATCGCATAGTCCCAGCGCGGCAGGGTAGACCAGGATTTAATCAGCCATTTATCCAGCAATGCGACCCCCAGATAGAGGAGGAGACAGCCGAGGACGGGTTTAGGGAAATAGGAGAGGAAGGCCGAACCGAGGCCGAGCACGGCAAAACAGGGAAGGGCGGCGATTACCCCCGTGAGGCGACTATGGCCGCCGATGCTATGGACGAGGAGGGTACTGGGGAGGGCTTGGTTGCCCACCATGCCGCTGCCAAACCCGGAGGCGAGACTAGCGAGGCCGATGGAACGAAGTTCGGTGTTGAGGTTGAGGTCGCGCCCGACGACGAGTTCAATGCCGCTGTTGCTGAGGACGAGGGAGAGGAGGCTAATGAGGGCGACGGTGATCAGGCTGCCGGTTTGATGGGCGATCGCTCCCCAATCCACGGCGGCTAAATCCCCAAACCCCACGGGCTGCCACAATCCCCCCGCCGGAAAGGGCCCCAAGAGCCACCCCGCTGCACGGGCTTGGTCAATGGGGGTATGGGTCAGCCAGAGGGCGCAGTAAAACAGCCCCATCAGGGCGATCAGCGTGCCGGGCATGACGAGATAATGTTTAAACCGATTCGACAGACCAATCAAGATCACCGCAAACAGCAACCCCACGCCCCAATAGTGCCAAGTACCGTTGGTGCAGAGATCCGGCAGGGTGCGCCAGGCCAGGGGTTGATCGGTGGTGACTTGGACAAAGCCATCGACGAGGAGCCAGCCTGTGCCGGCCATAAATCCGCCAACGACGGGATAGGGAATCAAGCGGATCGCGTCGCCGAGGCGGAAGAGTCCGAGGGTGAGGAGGAGGCTGCCGGTGAGGAAGGAGGCCAGAGCGATCGCGACGGAAACAGTGAGGAAAATGGTGCGATCGCTCTCGCCGGCCATCTGCTCTGCCAATTGACCCGCCATAATCGCCAAAATGGCCGTCGGGGCGGCGAGGGGTGTGGCAATCATGCCCGGTAGCGTGCTCGTCAGGGCAGCAACGACACTGATCACCCCAGTGCTCAACACCGCCATCCCCACCCCGCTGGACAGATTCACCCCCAATGTGCCGGAAAAAATCAAGGCCGCATAGGAAATGGCGCGAATCACCCCGATTAAGCCAGTGACGAGGCCAGCGGTGAGGCTGGGGACTAAAATGCTGGGGTGTAAGGGTATCCAGCGTTGCCAGGGAGACTGGGCAGGGGTGGGGAGTGAAGCGGGAGACATCATGATCTTCGCGGGGTGGACTGTCTTTCAGTGTTGAGGAAATTGACAGGGGCGATCGTAGTCGTCTTTACCGAACGGTGGCAGAGTGCTCCGGCTGAGGAGGTGGGAGGGAGGAGCACCGCAAGGCGTGAGATTAGGAGGCGGGAGTCTTGCAGGGGATGGTAAAAAAGAGTGTTGTGCCTTCCCCTAAACAGGATTCAGCCCAAATTTTCCCCCCGTGACGCTCGACAATTTTTTGACAGGTGGCGAGGCCAATGCCTGACCCCCGGATCGAATCGTCATCCTGCTTGACCCGATGGAAGAGTTTAAAAATGCGATCGCACTCTTGGGCGGGAATGCCTTGGCCATTGTCTTGAATGCCAAATTGCCAGCATTGATCCACCTGTTGCCCCCAAATCCGAATCCGAGGCGACACACCAACACGGGAAAACTTGATCGCATTACTGATCAAGTTTTGAAAGAGTTGCAAGAGTTGCGAGGTGTTACCCACTAGGGTGGGGAGGGGTTCGATGTGGATTTCGGCGTGGCTATCGTCGATCGCCCATTGCAGATTGGCGATCGCTTCATTGAGAATGCTCGTGCAGTTCACCGGCATCACCGCATGGTTCTCCATCCCCACCTGAGCATAGGTCAAGAGATCATTGAGCATCTGATGGAGGCGATCGCCCGCCGTAATAATCTTATTCACATAGGCCAACGCCGGCGGCTCCAAGCGATTGCCAAATTGCAGTTTTAACAACTTGGCAAATCCCACAATACTTTGCAGTGGTTGACGAAGATCGTGGGACACCATTGCCGTGAATTGTTCAAGGGCTTCGTTGGAGCGGGTTAACTCTTGATTCAATTGTTGCAGTTGCAGATTAGCCGCTTGCAGCGCCGCCGTCCGCTCATCAACTTTTTGTTCTAAAAATTGATTGAGATGGGTTAAAACCGTATTTTGTTCTTCGAGTTTAATATCTTGATTAAAACTGCGTAATGCCTCGCGCACCGTAGTTACTAAATCGTGATTATTCCAAGGTTTTGTCATGTAGCGGTAGAGATGCGCCTCATTGACCACATGGCCCACCGCATCGGCATCCGCCTGACCCGTGAGCATGATTTTAAGAATGCGAGGATTTTGGGCGTGAATTTGAATCAGTAAATCATCTCCCTTCAGTCCCGGCATGATGTAATCGGCAATCACTACCGCGACCTGATATTGATCTTGGGTGAGATCATCAATCACTTCAAGCGCTTCTTGGGCATCTTGGGCGAGTTCAATCAGATAATCCGAGCCTAATGCCCGTTGTAATTCTGCTTGAATACTTTTGAGAATTGTTAGCTCATCATCAACACAAATGATGGCAAATTTATGAGTCATGTTGAGACAAAACAGAAGAAATGAGTAGTTTGAGATCGGACGCTTTCCAGGGTTTATGAAGGCACGAAACAAGATTCGCTTCTTCATAGGTACGACGAATCGCCTGTTCATCCGCGTGACCCGTCAACATAATGGTTGAAATCCCTGGATTGTAATGATGCACCCGAATTAAAAAATCATCTCCATTCATCCCTGGCATTAGCCAATCCGAGACCACTAAGACAATGCGAATTCCTTCTTGGCGAAGTTCTTCGATGATCTCAAAGGCCTCATCCGCACTTTCGGCAAATTCGCAGAGATATTGCGAATCACTTAAGGCGGAGCGGAGTTCGATTTCTAAACTTTTTAAGATGCTTACTTCATCATCAACACAGAGAATAGCAGCACGGGAAGTCATGAATATTCAACCGGAGAGGGGTATGGAGCCATTGTCCAATGATCCTAACCTAATTGCCAAATAATCCCTAAAGCTTAAAGCGTTGTCCCTGTTTCCGCAGCAGGAAGGGGGCGATCGCCAACAGACTCAGCACAAAAATGATCATCAAAAACGGCCCCATCGACCCCTCCCCCAGAGCCGTTTTTCCCGTCACCCCCAGCCCAGTATAGAGAATCGTCCCCGGAATAATTCCCAAGCCCGTCCCCACCGCGTAAGCTCCCAAGGGAACCGGCGTTAACCCCAGCAAAAAATTCACCACATTAAACGGCGAAATCGGGAAAAAGCGCACCGCCAGCACAAACATCAACGGACGGTGTTGCACCGCCTGCCGCAACGAATGCAGGCGAGGATGGGCCCCAAACCGCTCCACGACCCAATCATGGAGACAGTAACGTGCCAGACAAAAGGCCGCCACCGCCCCGATCGTCCCCCCCAGCACCGAAAAGATCGTCCCCCAAACCCAGCCAAACACCAGGCCCCCCGTCACCGCCAAAACCGTACCCGGTACACCCATCAGCGTTAATACTAGATGGGCCAACAAAAACAGCCCCACTCCTCCACGTTCAATCATCGCCACCCACCGCTGATGATCTGCGATCCAATGGCGGGCGGGGGTTGTGAACAGGAGCACCATGGCCACCCCGATCAGACTCCAAACAATCAGAATCAGCCAACGTTTGGAAGGGCGCATCGGGTTCATGGGGGTAGGGTGCTCATGGCGTGGGGTTTTGATCAGTGTGGGGGGTGGGTTCGCTTTCGATCTGTTCATCGAGAGCGTGGCGGGCAATTTTCGTGACGTAGAGGGTGACGGCAACGGTGGCAATGAAGCCCACAATGCGGATGATCCATTGGGGGGTAGAAACCGCGTCAGAATGGGTTCCGAGGGTGGCGAGGCTACCGGCCAGAGAACCGATGTAGACATACATCACCGTGCCGGGCATCATGCCAATCCAGGAGGCAAAAAAGTAGTCGCGGAGGGTGACTTGGGTGACACCGAGGCCGTAGTTGAGCAGGTTGAAGGGGAAAATGGGCGAGAGTCGCAGCAGTCCGACGATTTTCCAGCCTTCTTGGGCGACGGCGCGATCGATGGCTTTGAATTTGGGTTTGGTGTCGATCTGTTGGGCGACCCATTGCCGAGCGCCATAACGGCCGACGATAAAGGCGGCGGTGGCTCCGAGGGTGGCGGCGATAGAGACGTAGATGGAGCCTTGGATCACGCCAAAGACGACCCCGGCCCCTAGGGTGAGAATCGAGCCGGGGAGAAAGAAGACGGTGGCAATGATGTAGATCAGGATGAAGGCGATGGGGGCGAAGGCTCCCAGTTGTTGAATGCTGTTGAGGAAGGTGACAAGGTATTGTTGCACGTTGAGGGCTTTGGCGATCAGGATCAGGGCGGCGATCGCAACGGCGGCGATCGCAACTTTCGCCACGGTGATCACGGTTGTTTTACGGAAAAAGTCACCCATGGTTTTGTGCGGTAGTGGGGGTTGAAACGGCTAGAAGATTGCAACGATGCCACGGTTTTACAAGAGTGACCCCCCACAACTCGACCCACATCCCGCTGTGCAAGCATAGCAATAGTCGGCGGTTTGGATCGTTTCAAGGATGTTGAGACCCTGAGCGAGCAGCGTCGCCACGGTCAACGGTTGCCCATCGGGAAGCTGGGCCGGAACCCCTGCCATTTGGTTAAAGTCGCAATCGTAGACATTGCCGTGATAGTCGATGGACAGTTCCGTGCGACACATGAGATGCTCCACTGTGGCGGCGTTGTAGTGGGTGGCGAGGAAGTGGAGATAGTCGGTTTCGAGGCCCCGGCGCTGGAGATAGTGCTGGGTGCGACCGATGGGGATGTTGGTGATCGTGAAGAGGTGATTAAATTCAATCCCGAAATGCTGGCGGAGATAGGTTTTGTAGTCTGCCTCTAGGCCCGCTTGGGCGGGAGGTAAGGAGAAGCGATCGCCCTGGGGCAAGCTCGGATTATAGACCAAATCCAACCCTAAGTTAGGATCACAGCCATAACCCCGTTGGTTTAACCGCTGAATCGCCCGAATCGCCTCCTGATAAACCCCCGCGCCCCGCTGCTGATCCACATTTTTTTCTAAATAACAGGGCAAGGAAGCCACGATCCGCACCTGATGTTGGGCGAAATAGTCCGGCAAGTCTTCAAACCCCGGCTCAAACATAATCGTCAAATTCGATCGCACCAAGACCGTTTTTCCCGCTGCCCGTGCTGCCTCCACCAAAGGACGGAAGCCGTGGTTTAATTCCGGTGCGCCCCCGGTTAAGTCCACCGTTTCGAGTTGGGGCGATCGCTCAATCAGGCGGATCAATTGCTCACAAACTTCAGGGGACAGTTCTTCGGTGCGATGGGGCCCCGCTTCTACGTGACAATGGGTGCAGGCGAGATTGCAGCGGCGACCGAGGTTAATTTGTAACACCGTGATCGGCTGTTTAGCTAAGGGGCGGGCGATCGCCTCCTCAAACGGGGTCACTGGCACAGCAGCAGAGATCGGGGATTGAACCATAACAAAAAAAAGGCATTCACTCTGGCTAACTTAACGTATCACTAGCCTACTGATGGTATTGAACCAAGATACTCTGAAATTTTCCTGAGTTTGCCATAAAAAAGAGGCATGGGGATCATGCCTCTCACCTCAGGTCAATCGCAATGATGCCGATCGTTGTGCTACTCAGCCAAGAGTTGAATATTGCTGAAGGTAAACACCTGCGTATCGTGACCTTCCGTGGCGATCGTGCGCTTCGACAGGATCATATAGTCGTCCACTGGGGTGTATTCATCTTCAAAATCGCTCTTGCCGCCCCGTTGTTCGCCGGTTTTGGGGTCGTGATACACCGAGTCGTAGCGGTGGGAGAGATAGCCGCCCTCGGTTTGGTGGCTGCTGTGGGTGAAAATCGTAATCACCGTGCCGTGGATATGGCGATGCACCATCGTTACTTCATTGTCGCGGACTTTGTAGCGATCGCCCTCGCCTTTCCCACTAATAAAAATTTCCACCGCCCCCGTCTCATCGGTTTCCCCGTAGGTAAAGGTATTTTCCCCATGCACCTGCTCAAAGGGATAGCGCACCCGGTGGATCGAGGTTTCCCACAATTGACCGTGAATCGCCTTCTGAGCCGTTTCGTCTTCCACTTCAGAAACTTCCGCCTTCATATCCTTGCCCACTTTGGCCCGGCCGGTCACCTCTTGCTCACCCTTGCGATAGGTCACATCCGCCGTATAGCCCGGAAACGCCTGATCCCAGGTATACCGATTTTCATAGGCCGCTTGAAAGAGTTCGCGGGCTGAAACTTGTGTCGCAGTCATTCGATTATTGTCTCCACCTGTGAGTTGTGCAAAGTATCTGTTGATCAGGATACGGTGCAACGTAGGTACTTTGCCATGGGGGATAACCCCAACACAGTACCCCAAGATGCAAAAGTAAGGGGCTTAAGCCCCTTGTTGCAAGCGAGACACGAAAACAAGGGGCTTAAGCCCCTTGTTGCAATGAAAATCTGAGCGATTGGCGAGAAATTCATGATCGCCTTGGGGTGCTGTCATGAAGTTCCACAGGACGCGCAAGCGTTGCGCGGCTTAACGTTTCATCTGTTGGGCTAAGCCCATGAATTTCGCCATGCTCGGCCCCGGTCGCCGCTTCGAGAAGGTTTTCAGGCTTAACAGATAATCCGGCGCGAAGGTGACATCGGGCTGGGGCGCAGCTGTGGGCGTAATGGGAGAAGGTTCAGGAGCCGCTGGCGCGGTGGCCGGTTCCGGAGCAGGGGCAGCCGGTTCCGGAGCAGGGGTCGCGGGAGTAGCGGCGGGTTCTGGCGCTTCTGCCTTGGGGGTTAACGGTGCGCTAGGCTGGGCATCATCATCTTTGATCTCAAGATAGAAATTTTCACCTTTTCCGGTTAATTTTTTCAAAAAGCCAACCATGGGGATAGTCTCCGTGAACGACAGCAAGAAAGGGACAAGGGGGCTAACCAACATCCGGCGCGATGGGTGGTTAAAACCTCGACTTGTTCATATAATTTAATATCTTAGATGAGTTTTAGTAATAATTCATCACAATTCTTGAGGGTTAATCTGAGATTTTTTCGGCGCGATCGCACCATTCGATCCGGGCCTAGTTTTCCCCAGAGTCAACAACCCACCGCATCATCGTAGACGGGGATCAGCCACGATATAATTTGGGGCATCTTTGGCGATCGCCCGCGATCGTTTCAGTTTCATGGATAGTAAGCGCGTATGAGAATTCCGGGTTGGCAACAGGTGACGCTCCAAACCCTTCCCCTGTCTCGATGGCAGGCGGGAAGCTGGCTGTCGCGGGGGGTGGGCCTGTTGGGGATGTGGCGGACGAGTAGTTGGCTGTTGCGGTGGGCGGAACCGTTGGGGGTGCTGTTGATTGCGATCGCCCTCGGATTCGCGCCCTTTTTCGACACCACCTTAATCGGCGTGCTGTTGATCGCCTGCGGAGCCTACTGGATCTTGCTCACCCTCTCCGACACCGAACGGCCCGGCATGACCCCGATTCATCTCGCCCTCGGTCTCTATTGGGGCTTGATGATCGTCGCAACGGCCTTTTCCCCCGAAAAAAAAGTGGCGTTAGCGGGTCTGATCAAATTCAGCCTTTTTCTACTCTTCTTTTTACTCGCGGCGCGGGTGTTGCGATCGCCCCGTTGGCGGAACTGGCTGATCACCGGCTATCTCAACCTCTCCCTGATCATTAGCAGCTACGGCCTCCGCCAAGCCATCCACGGCGTTGATCAACTAGCCACCTGGAATGATCCCACCTCCCCCCTCGCCGACAGCACCCGCGTCTACAGCTATCTAGGCAACCCGAATTTACTCTCAAGCTACGTCATTCCTGCGATCGCCTTTAGCCTCGCCGCCTGCTTCATCTGGCGCGGCACAGTCCCCAAACTCCTCGCCCTCACCACCCTTTTCATTAACACCGCCTGTCTGTACTACACCGGCAGTCGCGGCGGCTGGATTGCCCTCATCCTCACCGCCGTCGTCTTCTTCCTCCTGCTGCGCTATTGGTTCGCCGACTTACTCCCGCGCTTCTGGCGTAAATGGTTGATTCCCCTGGTTTTCGGAACCTTTGCAGCCATGTTAATGGCGGCGATTCTAACCGTCGAAGCCGTGCGCCTCCGAGTAACGAGCATCTTCGCCGGGCGAGGCGACAGCAGCAACAACTACCGGATCAACGTCTGGGAATCCGTGTTCAACATGATCGGCGACTATCCCCTCGTCGGCATTGGCCCCGGCAATGGTGTGTTTAAAAAGGTCTATCCCCTCTATGCCCGCGCTGGGTTTGAAAATGCCCTCGGAGCCTATTCGGTCTTTTTAGAACATATTCTAGAGATCGGCTGGTTCGGCTTTGCGAGCTTCCTGTTATTGCTGATCGTCACGGCGGGCGAAGGGTTGCGCCACCTCAACGCTCTCCGCACCGCGCAAAATCTCCAAGCCTTTTGGCTGATGGCGGCCCTTGCCAGCGGTGTGGGGCTGCTTACCCAAGGCCTTTTTGATACGGTGTGGTATCGTCCCGCGATTAATACGCTCTGGTGGTTAATGGTTGCGATCGTGGCGAGTTTTACCCCCGCCAAAGGTGCGATCGCGCCTCAATCCGCCCAAAAATAATCTAGTTTTGGGGTGCGATCGCAATTAAGTCAGGAGATTTCATGATGGGTGAGCTGAAAAAATGGGAAATCGTGCGATCGCACCTCGCCTTTGATCACCCTTGGTGTCGGGTGCGGCGGGATGTGGTGCGGCTTCCGGATGGGACGGAAATTGATGATTTTTTCGTGAATGTGCGCCCCGACATTGCCCTTGTTGTACCCATTACCCCGGATCAAGAGGTGATCTGTGTGCGTCAATATCGCCACGGCGTACAGCAAATCCTCCTTGAACTGCCAGCGGGTGCATTCGATCCAACCCAAGAAGACAGCCAAACCGCCGCCGAGCGCGAACTCGAAGAAGAAACCGGCTACATCGCCCCAGACTGGCACAAACTCGCCACCCTCTACGACAACCCCGTCAAAGACACCAACGCCGTCCATCTCTTCCTCGCCCAAAACGCCCAACCCACCGGAACCCAAGCCCTCGACCCCACCGAAACCCTCGCTGTGGAGTTGATTCCCCTGCACGAGATTGAAGACCATATTCGGGATGGTGAAATTTGTGTGGCGGGGACGGTGACGGCGTTATTTTTGGCGTTGCGGCATTTGGAGCGGGGGCGCGATCGCGAAGCGAGATCCTGAAGGGCATAACGCTTGTTCACGCCTGACCCTCACCCCAAACCCCTCTCCCACGGGGCGAGGGGCTATCTGTACGTGATGATTTCTGAACAAGCTGTAACACTCGCGCCCGCTTTGCGCCACAATACGCCCATGGATTTTGCCCTGTAAACCTTAACCCCCTCACCACCATGGCCCCGGTTACTGTGATTGAACATCCTTTGGTGCAACATAAACTCACCCTGATGCGCCAGGTAAACACGAGCACCGCCAAATTTCGCACCCTGCTCAAGGAAGTGGGGATGTTGCTGGCCTATGAGGTGACGCGAGATTTGCCGTTGAAGTTGACGGAAATTCAAACGCCCCTGACGACGATGCAGGCTCCGATGTTGGCGGCGGATAAAAAACTGGTGCTCGTGCCGATTCTGCGGGCGGGGCAGGGGTTGCTTGATGGGATGCTGGAGTTGATGCCGTCAGCGCGGGTGGGGCATATTGGCCTGTACCGTGACCCGACGACCCATGGGGTGGTGGAATATTACGTGAAACTGCCCCACGACATTGAGCAGCGGGAGGTGTTGGTGATTGACCCGATGTTGGCGACGGGGAATTCTGCGATCGCCGCCGTCGAACGCCTCAAAGAATCCCACCCCCAACAGATTAAATTTATTTGTCTCCTCGCCGCCCCCGAAGGCATCGCCGCCTTCCATGACCATCACCCCGATGTCCCCCTCTACACCGCCGCTATTGATCAGGGCTTGGATGAACAGGCCTACATTATCCCCGGCATGGGCGATGCAGGCGATCGCCTCTACGGGACAAAGTAAGCTGCGATCGTCATCGCCCCCCATCCATCCCCACCCGAACGGCGAAATCCCTGTTTTCTATGACAATTTGCCCCTGCCATCATAAACTTGTCTTGGAGAGTCAAACTACAGGCAGTCAAGAGGTTTTCCGTGAAACGAGTATTAGGAATCATATTGGGCGGCGGTGCAGGTACACGCCTCTATCCCTTAACAAAACTCAGAGCCAAACCCGCAGTGCCCCTCGCCGGAAAATATCGCTTAATCGATATTCCAGTGAGTAACTGCATCAACTCTGGCATTGATAAAATTTATGTTTTGACGCAATTTAATTCTGCGTCCCTCAACCGTCACCTCAGCCGAGGCTATAACTTTTCAAGCATTAGTGACGGTTTCGTCGAAGTCCTCGCTGCCCATCAAACCCCCGAACATCCGGACTGGTTCCAAGGAACCGCCGATGCGGTGCGTCAATACCTCTGGTTATTCCGCGAATGGGATGCCGATGAATACCTGATCCTCTCCGGTGACCACCTCTACCGGATGGACTACAGCGACTTCATTCAGCGCCACCGCGAAACCGGCGCAGACATTACCCTCTCGGTCATCCCCATCGATGAACGCCGGGCATCCAGCTTCGGTTTGATGAAAATCAACGACAATGGTCGCGTTGTAGACTTCAGCGAAAAACCCACCGGAGAGGCCCTCAAAGCCATGCAGGTGGACACCACCACCTTGGGGTTAAATCCTGAAGATGCTCGCCAAAAACCCTACATTGCCTCCATGGGCATCTACGTCTTCAAAAAAGAAGTCCTGATCGACCTACTCGAAAAGTATCCGCAGCAAACCGATTTTGGCAAAGAAATCATCCCCGGTGCAGCCAGTGATTATAATTTGCAGGCCTATCTGTTCGATGATTATTGGGAAGATATCGGAACGATTGAGGCGTTCTTTGAAGCGAATTTGGCCCTGACGATGCAGCCCAAACCCGCCTTTAGTTTTTATGACGAAAAGGCTCCCATTTATACCAGGGCCCGCTATTTACCGCCGACGAAATTGCTCAATTGTGATGTGAAAGAATCCATCATTGGCGAAGGGTGCATCATCAAAGATTGCAGCATTAGTCACTCGGTTTTAGGAATTCGCTCGCGCATTGAATCAGACTGTAAAATTGAAGATTCCTTGTTGATGGGGGCTGACTATTACGAGCCTTTTACCGAGCGTCAAAACCTCAATGAATCGACCAAAATTCCCCTGGGGATTGGAGCCGGTTCAACCATTCGGCGGGCGATCGTCGATAAAAACGCCCGCATCGGTCAAAAAGTTCTCATTCTGAACAAAGACCGTGTGGAAGAATCCAACCGTGAAGATGAAGGCTTCTATATTCGCAGCGGTGTGGTGGTTGTGTTGAAAAACGCGGTTATTCCCGATGGCACGGTAATTTAATTCCTTTAACCCCTCTCGGTCAATCCTCCCTTGGCATTGGCACAAAACAGCAGTATATTCACTGCTGTTTTTTTATGGCGGGTTTAGGGAGGATTCACCCCTTGCTATACTCGAATAGAATGAGCAGTGACTGCTCGCCACTGAATGCGATCGCACCCTTTCAAAACCAATGGCCCTACTCCCCAAATCCTTCCCCTCCGTCACATCCTCCACCGGCAAACGGATTAGCCTCTGGTTTGAACGGACGGTCGCGATTCTTGCGGCCTTAAATTTTCTCCTTGTCCTGTTTGACCTCAGCTACATTCCCCTGCGGGATTTTTGGCTACAAGGACGTGTGAAGTTTCTCAGTTTAAAAGTGGGTGACTTTGAATATAGCTTTCCCGAAGACCCAGTGACGGTGATGAGCTTACCCGTTACTCATTGGTATGACTGGGTTAAGGGCATTGAACCCTATCGAGATACCGACCGATATCTTGACGAATTTGAAATCTTAACAGAAAACCTCATTAGCTATAATCTCTACTCCCCCCAGGTGCAACAATCCCTGAACATTTTACGCAGCCAAAGCGAAGATATTATCGACACAAATCCCTTCCAAGTTGCCAATAAAACCGGAACCTTAGAGCGGATCAAAAATTTAATGCGCGACCATGTGGAAACAGAATCCGCTAAGGAAGCATTTCAAACATTCTGGAGTTTGGACTATTTAGAAGCCAATAATGTCAGCGATCAACTGGATTTTTTTGAGCAAGAAATTCAGCCCTTGGTGGAAACCAATTACTTTCGTCCCGTGGGTGAAAATGGGGAGCCGGTGGATAATTTTGGGATTCTTGATTTTCCCTTTTCGTCCCTGTTTTTCGTGGAGTTTATCGCCCGCACCTGGTTAATTAGTCGCCGCCGCAAGGGAGTGACCTGGTTTGATGCGATGCTGTGGCGTTGGTATGATGTGCTGCTGTTTATGCCCGTTCCCTATTGGATGAATTGGGCGCGATTGTTGCGGATTATTCCGGTGACGACTCGTTTAAATCAGGCTAAACTGATCGATATGCACCAAATCAAAAAACAAGCCAGTCAAGGGTTTGTGGCAAGTATTGCCGAAGACCTGACGAAAGTGGTGGTGGTGGGGATTTTAAACCAGGTGCAAGGGTCGATTAAGCGGGGAGAATTTACGAATTTTCTATCCCAACAAAATGTCAATCCGTATATTGACCTCAATGATACGAATGAGGTGGCGGAGATTACCCGGTTGGTGGTGCAGTTGGTGGTGAATCAGGTGCTTCCGGCGATGCGGGACGATGTGGAGGCGTTGGTGGAATATAGCATTAATAAGGCGATCGCTGACACCCCAGGGGCCCAAGGGTTAGCCTCGGTGCCAGCGATCGCCGAAGCCCAAAAGAAAATGACCCAGCAAGTGGTACACAATCTATACGGCGTGCTCTACACCCAAATTCAACACCTAATCGAAGAAGACCCCGAATTTGATGTCTTACTCGATCGCATTGTGTCCACCTTCACCCATTCCATGTCCAGCGAAATAACCGCCCAACAAAGTCTAGAGCGGATGGAATACCTGATGACCTCGTTGATTGAAGAGATCAAGGTGAACTATGTCCAACGTTTATCGGCAGAAGATATTGAGGCCTTAATGGATCAAACCCGTGCCTTGCGCCAAGTCACCCAAATCAATTGAACCCCGGCGAGATGGGGGGCTGTTTTCCGCAGTTTTAGCCGAGGACACTCCACTTTGAGTTACGATCAGGCTTAATTCATTATTCTTCAACCCCAATCTAGCTATACCTTATGTCGTTTTTACGCTTCCTACAATTTGTCCTAGGCATCATTTGTGGCGTTGCGCTCTTAGGGATCAGTGGTGCTGCGGCGGGCTATTACTTTTTTAGTCGGATGTCGGTTAATCCGGAGCGTCCGATCTACAGCGAGGAGCGGGGCAGCACAGCCACAGCGGAACCACAGCCCACCGACGGCATTGTGCCTGAAACAGCGGCGGAAGCGCAATCCGATCCAGACGCTGCTCCTGAACCGGCGGAACCCGTCGAAGAACTGGAAGAGGGGGCCTATCGAGCCCAAGTGACCTGGCCTGATGGGTTAACGCTGCGGGCGGAACCGTCCCTAGACGCAGAACAGATCGGGAGTTTGCTCTACGAAGATCCGATGATTGTGTTGGATACGACGGATGATGGTCTGTGGGAACGGGTGCGGATGCCGGGGAGCGATCGCCAAGGCTGGGTCAAGGCGGGCAACTCTGAACCGATTGAGGAAGACTAAGGGCCGTGAGTTCCAACGGCAGCAACGGGTGAGGGGACGCTCCTCAACACGCTGACGGATCAAGACAAAACAGCGATCCGCCCCTAGCGCAGACTGACAAAACCGGCTTCACGGATCAACGATTGACCTTGATCAGTGAGGAGAAGTTGGGCGTAGGCTTCGCCAGCGGCTTGGTCGGGTGTGCCGTCTTGTTTGATGACGATGGTGAGGCGACGGGTGAGGGGATAGGAGCCGTCTTGAAAGGCGGCAGTGTTCACTTGGCGATCGCTCCCCGCAGGACAGGGGCCGGGGGGGATGGTGGGGGAAATGTAAGTGCCGCCATTTTGGGTGATGGGAAGCGTTTTGATCATGCATTGGGCGGCGAGGAGAGGGGCAGAGGCCCAGTAGACCCCGCCGGGATCGGTGGCGAGTTGTTGGATGGCTTCGGTGGTGGTTTTGATGGCGGTGGCGTTGGGGTCTTCGTCGTTGCGCTTAACGTAGTAGCGGATCGGCAGGTCAGGGCCGCCCACTTCTTGCCAGTTGGTGTATTCGCGGGCTTGGAGTTTGTTCACCTGATCCAGGGTGAGGCCCAGGATAGGTAGGTCGAGGTGAACGGCGATCGCATAGCCATCAATCGCCACCGGAATTTCCGTGAGCTGCATCCCCCGCGTTTGGGCTGCCTCATGTTCTTTGGCCAAGATGGAGCGCGATGACATCGCAAACGACAGTTGATTTTGCAACAGCATTTCAATGCCACTCCCCGAACTGGGATCACCAGACCAGGGATCGGCATAGGTCAGTTGAAAATCGGGGTAAGCGGTGGTGAGCGGAGCAAGCACCGCCGCCCGAATTAACGACCAAGTGGTGCTGCCCCCATAGCGAAATACACCACGGGGCACGGTGGAGACATCGGCAAAGGTGGCCACGGTGTTTGGGTCTGAGGAGAGGGCGGCGGGGGGAGTTGTGGAAGCCAGGGGAGCGGCTCGAAAAAACCACCACGCGGCTCCTCCGATGATGAGGGCGCAAATCCCCGCACTAAAGATCAGGGCTTTTGTTTCGGTTGATTGTTTCATGGGTGTGATTGCAATGGCTGAGGGATTCACTACAGCACGAACCCGATGATTTCCTGCGTTAGGTGCTGCGCCGCTCGGAATAGTAGGTGCTCTCCCGTTCACCAAACCAGGCATAGCGATTGTCGCGCACTTGGTCATAGATGCGATCGCCCATGGGTTTCATCCCAGGGATATTCCGGTACATCTGCACAAATAGATCCCCCAAGGGCAAGAGGCGGGCAATTTCTTCAGCCGCAGCACTGCCCTGCCATTTGTGGTTCGGGTTTTGGGCATCGAGCAAAATCATCCCCAAGGCCCCACTTTGGCAGGCGATCCCCCACTGGGCGAGGGTTGCTTCGTCTTGCATGGGGGTGTAGTCAAAGAGATGACCGCGATCAAACTGTTCGAGGAGTTGCGTAAACGTGACGCAAAGATTGCAATTGCCGTCATAGATGACGTGGTATCGAGGGTTAGCCATGAATTCATAAGGTGCGCTCCATCTCCGATCCTAGCGGGGATTGGCCGCAATCTGAATGAATTGGCTTGAGATGTAGAGCATCACCCAACCCCCTCAACGGGTTCACCCCCATATGCTAGGCTCAATCAACAGAGTTGAAGGAATGTATGTGGCAATATGTAACCCCTGGAATTCCGGATCAGCAGTTTGAACAACTGCCGGGAATTCCCCTCAGTAAACGCGAGGTGCGCGTGTTGATTTTGTCGGCGTTGCGGATGGAGCCGGAATCGGTGCTGTGGGATATTGGGGCGGGGACGGGGACGATTCCGGTGGAGGTGGGGCTACTCGCACCCCAGAGCCAGATTGTCGCCATTGAACGGGATGAGGAAGTGGCGAATTTGATTCGGCGCAATTGCGATCGCTTCCAGGTCAAAAATGTGCAAGTGATCGAAGGCAGTGCCCCCGATTGCTTACCTGAAATTGAACCCCGCCCCACCCGCATTTGCCTCGAAGGAGGACGGCCGATCAAAGACATTCTCAATGCCGCTTGGGATGCCCTCGCCCCAGCGGGCCGAATTGTGGCCACCGTGAATAATCTGGAAAATCTCTACGCTATTTCCGAAGGATTGGCCACCCTGCAAGCCCGCCAAATTGAGGTGATTCAGTCAGCGGTAAATCGGCTCGAACAGCGGGGACTCCATCAAACCTTCGCGGCGGTGAATCCGATGTTTATTCTCAGTGGTGAGAAGTTCTGATGCCGTCTAAATACTGCTGCCATTTGGCCGCGAGGGGAATTTCAGTAAAGGGAATTAGAATTGGAGGGCGATCGCCCGCGATCGCAAACTCTAAACTCGGCTTGCCCTTGCGGGGAAGTTCCCCTGTCACCCGTTGCCCATTCACTTGCAGATAAATTCCCACCACATCCCGCAGCGAAAACGATTGAGGATTCAGAATCCCGTTACGGGTTGGGTAGCCCCAGGTGATGACCTCCGCCTTTTGACCCAAAACCGCATAAAGATCATACTTAGCCTGGTCAAACGCCTCAGCCCACTGTTGATAGGTATCGACCTTTTTCCACTCATTCCACCCCGCCCACGCTAGGCCGATAAAACCAACTAAAAGGGGCAACCATAATAATCCGCGTTCCATGGGCTGAATTCTCTACACTATTCAGGTACATCATTCACTTCGTTGTAACTCACCATGTCCTCCGTCACTCGCTCTCTCCAGAACGCCCTTAATGATCAGGATCTCACCCCAGAGGAGGGGATACTGTTACTGTCCCAAACAGACCCGGCGATCCGTGAATCGATCCGCAGGGTGGCCGATCAACTGCGGCAACGACAAAGTGGCAACACAGTCACCTATGTGGTGAACCGCAACCTCAACTTTACCAATATCTGCGAGCAGCACTGTGGATTTTGTGCGTTTCGGCGGGATGTGGGCCAAGACGGGGCCTATTGGTTATCGTCGGAGGTGATGGGGGCGAAGGTGGCCGAAGCGGTGGCCCTGGGGGCGACGGAAATTTGTATGCAGGGGGGGCTGAATCCGGAGGCGAAGATTCAGGGGTCGGCCTTGGCCTATTACGAAAATTTGGTGCGGTTGATTAAAGAGCCGTTTCCGGCATTGCATCTCCATGCTTTTTCGCCCCAGGAGGTGGAGTTTATTGCGCGGCAAGATGGGCTGAGTTATGAAACGGTGTTGCGGGCGTTGCAGGCGGCGGGGGTGGGGTCGCTACCGGGGACGGCGGCGGAGGTGTTGAGCGATCGCATTCGTCAGATCATCTGTCCGGAAAAACTGGATACGGCCACTTGGCTCGAAATTGTCGGCACGGCCCACCGTCTCGGTATTCCCACCACGAGTACAATGCTCTGCGGCCATATTGAAACCCCCAGGGATGCGATCGCCCACCTCCACCACCTCCGCCAACTCCAAATCACCGCCCAAGCCCACCCCGCTCGCATTACCGAATTCATCGCCCTGCCCTTTGTCGGGGAACAAGCCCCCCCCGCCCTCCGCAAACGAGTGGGGCGCGATCAGCCCGATCTCACGGCTACCCTCCATTTCATGGCGGTGGCTCGCATTTACCTAGGGCGGTGGATTCCCAACCATCAACCCAGTTGGGTGAAGTTGGGCCTCGCCGGAGCGACGGAGGCTCTGCGCTGGGGTTGTAATGACATCGGTGGCACGTTGATGGAAGAACATATCACCACCATGGCCGGGGCGAAAGGGGGCACGGGTTTAACGGTGGAGGCGTTGCGAGGGGCGATCGCCGCCCTCGACCGCCCGGCCCAAGAACGCACGACACTCTATCTTAAATGCAAAAAGAGGACTCCCGCTACACCGTTAGGTTAGCGGTGAGATGAAGTTTTGCCAACAAATAAACCGACCAACGGGAGACGACTGAATTCAGTTTTGTGTTAAAATCGAGAAGCCAACGCACCCAAGTGTGCCTAGA
>NZ_JAQMTY010000045.1 GCF_028330765.1 Spirulina subsalsa CS-330
ATTAAGGACTCGCTGTCGCTCGATTTGTTTGTTGGTGCAAATTCATCTCGCCACTAAAAGGCACGTCCGCCGTTACCTTCGGTAACTCTACTCGGACTCGCTTTATAGTGGGAGTCTTCTTTGCACATTTAAGATAATTTTTGCGGCAGCAGGGTAGTGACCTAATGGAGAAAGTCGTTCAGACAAAAAATACTCTCACTGTAGGTATCTGGGGTTTGCTTGGCTATTTATGCCGCGTGGAAAATTATTTTGATGAAGTTTTCGTAAAGGGTTTCATCGATCCGGTCAAGGCTCCATCAAGGTCGGATTTACTCCGTGAAAATACAGATAAAAACAGAATAATTACGTTGAAAAACGGCTGACAATCTATCCAGGTCATCGGCGCAAGATCCGTTAAACAGAGGTTAGAAATTCTCCGACAACTTCAATAAAAGCTGGGGTGGATTCGTAGGGGAGGACGTTGCGGCCGGGGATTTTGCGGCCTTGGCCTTGGGGGAGATGATGGAGATAGGCTTCAAGGCGTTGGTCGGCGCTTTCCACATAGCCACGGGTGACGCTGGAGGCTGTTTCGCCGAAGATGACGAGGGTGGGACAGGGGACAGCGGCGATCGCATCGCCGTAATCGTTGCGCCAAAAGCCCGCCAAAAATGCAAACACCGCGTGACGACTGGCCATATCCCGCGAACCTTGATCCAGTTGGTCTAACCATTCCCGATCCACATCCGCCGCCGTGCCGAATAACTGCCGCTCGGAAAACGATCGCAAAAAGGCTTCCCGCCGCGCATAGCGATAGAACCCATTCCCGAAGGGCGTATCAAAAAGATTCCACGCTAATTTTTGGCGGCTGGGTTTGGTGGGGCTGGTCATCAACCGCCAAGCCGGGGGGCCGGATAACACCATGGCTCGCACTTGGTCGGGGGCTTGGGCCACCCATTCCAAGCCCACGGGAGCTAATGCGCCTTGGATGATCACGATCACCGGCTCTTGAATGACGGTATCGACCAGGGTTTGTAATTGCCGTGCCCAATCGGCGGGGGTGTAGGCGGCGCGGGGCATGGAGCTTTCGCCACAGCCGAGGAGGTCGGGGTTATAGATAGCGTTGCGGTGGCCGTGGTCGTACCAGGCGGTGATGAAGCGTTGCCAAAATTGGCGCGACAGGCCGACCCCGATGGGGTGGATGAGGACGATGGGCGGGCCTTGGGGGTCGCCGTGGGGGGGAAGGTGGCGATCGTAGGCGCAGGTGTAGGATTGCCAGGGGTGAAAGAGGGTGGAGGTCATGGGGGTATTAAACCGAGGCGCAGGGTTAGAAATTGAGGGTTACTCGCTAAACGATCGCACCGCCTCCCAAATTTCCGGCATGACATGGGCAAGGAGGTGATCGCTGTCGAGTTCGATCAATTTTACCCAAGGACGGGACGCGGCATAGTGGCGGGATGAATCCAAGGGAATCACATCATCGTGAATGCCGTGGAGGATCAAGGTCGGGATCGGGCGAGTCAGGGCGGCGAGATTTTCGTAGGTTCGGGCATCGCTGAGGAATTCGTAATGAAGGGGGATTTCGCGCTGTGCGCCGTAGTGGTAGACGGAATGAAAGCCGGTGGCCTGCCATTGGGCGATCGCGTCTTCCCCCAGTCGCCCTAACCAATGCTCTAAAAATCCAAAGGCGGGCGCAAGGAGAATCAGCCGCTCAACTTGGGTCTGTTCCTGGGCAAGCCAGGCCGCTGTCAGGCCGCCGAGGCTGGAACCGATGACGCTAATGGGGCGATCGCTGGGGGGAAAACTGGCGCGGGCTTGGGCGAGTTGGCGGCTGATGGTGAGGTGGGTGAAGTCGTTTTGGTTGAGGTCGAGGATCGTTAAGGGGTGGCCCTGGGCGGTACAGCGATCGCATAAATAGTGCGCCTTTGCCGATTGGGGACTGGAGGCGAAGCCATGGAGATAGAGCCAAAAGGGATCAGTCATAAACGATAGCGGGGAAAGGGATCAGTCATAAACGATAGCGGGGAGAAGGCAGCAGCGGGGTTTAGAGCAGCGAGCTAGAAGCTCGCACTACAGAGAATCAATACAGATTAATCATAGTGTGAGCCTCTGGCTCACTAACCCTAAATCCGGGCTACACTCAGATTTTATTTTGAGGGGTTTAGAGTGTGGATTGGGTATCAGCAAAGAAAAACAGCCTTGGTTCAAGGCTGCTGTGCTCGTTGGGATGGGAGAGAAACGCTTAGAGGGCAGATTGACAGTAGTGAGGATCGACAATCTGCGATCGCACTTTCACCGGCTGCACCGATTGATCCACCGGGGCGCGATCGGGGGTAAACAGATGGGTGGTCACGGCTTTGCAGACTCGTTCGTGGCTGCCCAGGCTGGGATATGACCAGCTATAGGTGACAACGTCCGCCGTCGCTTGGGCAGGGGGTTGACTGAGGAGAATGCCGCCGATCATGCTCACGGCAAGGAGAGCAAAGAGCAGGAGACGACTGAGAGTACGCATGAATTTCCCGTATAAAACAATACATCACTTGCTTCTATTATGACGGAGATCGACGGAAAACGACAAATGAGGTGCGATTGCGATCGCCAATCCGTTCATAGCGAAACTGATCCACACTGCGCATCGCAAGATACACCCCCAAACCGCCCAAGGGTCGCTCCTCTAGCGGTTGATGAATCACCTTCTCACAATTCAGTTCGTCCTGAATGTGATAGGGGTTATAATCCGCCCCGGCATCTTCTAAACACACCGTCAAGGCCGCATCATCAATCCACGCCTGAATCGACACATCCCCCGTTAACCCGGATTCTTGATAGCCGTGGATGATGATGTTGGTGATCACTTCATCGACGGCGAGACGGAGATTATAGGTCCGCGCCTTGGACAAGCCCGCCGAAGCTGCCGCCGCTTGGACATAGGAGGCGATCGCCCCCAACGCCTCTAAATTTCCCGCCACCGTTAAACCCTCCATCCGTCCTCCTCCCTCGGTAAACGACGCACCGCCAACAACGTCACATCATCAAACTGTTTCGCCACCCCGGTATGATTCCGCACCGCCGCCATAATGTTGTTTAACAGGGTTTGCGCGGAGGTGATCGACGGAGCCAGATGCTTCAACAGTTCAGGTTTTGTGAAAAACCGTTCATCCGTTGCCCGTGCATCCGTGACCCCATCGGTATAGCCCAACAGGATTTCCCCCGCTGCCAACACCGTCCGCCGCATCCGAAACGGAATTTTCGGCATCACCCCCAAGGCGGGCCCCGAAGCCCGTAATTCTTCCCGCACCGTCCCCGCTGCTGTCAGTACCATCAGCGGCTCATGACCGGCATTAACATAGGTTAATTCGCCCGTTTTCGGATTCAAGACCCCAAAAAAGAGGGTGGCGAACATGCCCAAATCACCATGATTAATCGCAATGTAGTCATTGGTAAGGCGAATGGCACGGAGGGCGAGCATGTGCTGGGCATCGAGGCGCATCGGGTGGGAGGCATCGGTCGGGGGGGCGATCGCATCCCCGCCATATTGCTCCGCTAACATTTGATGCTCTTCGAGGGATTGCACACTCAGCCCCGCTAACACCGTCTGCCCCGAAAAAATCCGCATCAAACTGCGGAATAAGCCCATAAACAAGGCCGCCCCCACCCCCTTATCACACACATCCGCAATCACCAGCCCCACCTGGCCCTGAGGTAACTCAAAAATATCGTAAAAATCCCCCGCCATCTGATCCGCCGGCTGAAAATGGGCGGCAATCTCCCAGCCTGGTACGTGGGGAATGATGGCAGGCAGGAAATTGATTTGAATTTGGCGGCCTTTTTCTAAGTCCATGTTGAGACTTTGAGAATAGCGTTGCAGCCGACCGTAGATCTGAGCATTTTCGAGGACAAGGCTCATTTGACCGGCGGTCATGTCCATTACGTTCACGGTGGCTGGGCTGAAGTAGTGGGGAACACTGTGGAGCAGGGTGATCACACCATAGAGGGTCTGTTCTTTGAGGATGGGCACGCCCAACACCGATCGCGCTTTGTATTGATTATCGGGCCACTTCAGCCAGCGTTGATCTTGCTCCGTATCGGGGATGAGGACGATTTGACGATGGGTATTAATCCACCCCGCTACCCCCCGATCGATGAATTGATTAAACAGAGTGCCGGGTGTCTGGGTCAGATCGTGGGTAAAAATGGCATCTTCAATCTTGCCGTGGCGATCCACGAGCAGGAGGCTACCCCGCTCCGCACCGGTTATGTTGGTGGAGAGGGTGAGGGCTTCTAAGAGAAATTGTTTGAGGATTTCGGTGTTAATGGGCGATCGCGCAATTTCCACAAACCCGGCGAGTAATTGCCGTTGGGCTTCGAGGGCCGTTTGTGCGAGGGTGAGTTCTGCAACTTTCTGCTGAAGTCGGACAATTTCCTGAAGCAGGATTTGTTCTCTTAAACCATTAGCCACCCGATCAATCCCCCCCAAAATGACGAAGACCTTCGCCTGCGATCGCTGATCCCCGCTGCATTTTGACCTGGATTGCAAGGCTGGGTCTAGCTTGATCAACTCTAGCAGACCCAGCCCAGGACTCAAGCCCCGCAACCTAAAAGTTACGGTCAAAGACGGTTAAGCCCACTTCGAGGGTGTCGCAGGTGGTAAAAAAGTTCAGAAAGCCCGTCACGGACATCGTGCGCCGGATATCTTCTCCTAACCCGACAAGCACCAATTGCCCTTGTTTGGTTGTGGTTTGCCGATAGAGAGAGAGCAACATCCGCAGACCCGCACTCGACATATACGGAACATCGGTGAGGTTGAGCAAAATTTTGCTCTTCGGTTCCGCCAAGGATAAGACATGCTGCTGCACTTTGGGTGCGGTATTTGCATCAACATCACCCTCTAGAGCAATGACCTGGATATCGCCAACCGTTTTAATATTGATTTTCATAGTGACGGGGTTGGGGCTGGAAGATAAAAACCGCTGATCTCTTCGATTAATAGGGTATATGGTTTTTTTCCTCAATGCGGGGGCTTGTCCGGATCGCTAGGCTCTAGAGCGTCTCCTCCATGGGGGAATCGCGGGATTGATCTAGGGAATGTTCCTCGGCTGCTGGCGTTGCGATCGCGCCCTCCTCAAGCGCCTCATCACCCTCAGCCTCACTGGAATGATCCTCAACGGCGGGGCGTTCTAGGGTCGGCTCAGGCGCTGGGGTCGTCGGCGTGACTGCCGGTGCTGTGGGTTGCGGATCAGCGTCCATCGCTGAATCCTCACGGTCGGCTGAATCCATGTCTTCCGGTTCAGCGTCTTCCGGTTCCGTCCCCTCTGTTTGAGGCTCAGGATCTGCCGCAGGATCGGCCGCAGTGGGTTCGGTATCGGTTTTCTCAAGGTCTGCGCTGGGAGATGCGGGGGCGATCGCAGGCTCTTCGGCCTGCGCGTCGGATTTCAGTTCATTATCCTCCATCACCTCGGTTTGGGGTTCGCCCTCGGTACGCTCAGAATCACTGTCTTCAATCTCTGTCGCTGGCGGTGCTGGGGCTGATTCGTCTTGGGGTTCTGGAGTTGATTCGGCTGGGGGAAGCTGGGGATCAACCAGGGCGCGGAGTTGGCGATCGCTTAACTGCCCCTGAATCAAGGCCGCCAGGGGATCAGGTTGCCCCGGCTGATAGTCAATGCGTTGCACCACATTGTTAAACACATTGTCCACCGGTTCCCCTTGGGCATTGAGGAATTCCAGCTTGACCCAGTTGGTTCCTGGCTTAAACCCTTTGAGATAGAGCGGTTGCCAACGATCCAGCACAAAACTTTGATCATTAATCGTGACGCGAATCCGCCAATCCGCGATCGCCCCCTGTCCCTCACCCACAAACTTCAGCGGCGCATTGGTCAGATAAAAATCCAACAAAATCGGCTCAGCCCCATAGCGCCCCACCGGACTGTTGTAGGTAATCAAGGGCAACGCAGGATCAGGGTTATTTTGGCGATTGGGGGTTAAAACACTAAACGTCGTTTGGGCAAAGGCTCCCTCATTTTTAAAACTTTCATCCCAAGGTTTCACAGCAAAAGCTCGCAGGGTATGGGTTCCAGGTGTGACCGCTTCAAAAGCGATCGCCTCCTCCACACTATATATAGGCCGCGCCGGCTGATTATCCAACCCCACCATCAAATGAGGCCCCAAGTCCAGATCTAACCCCTGAAACAGCGGCAGATCCTCCACTTGCAACACCACCTTGACAGTGGAGTCGCTGACAACCGCGCCCAGGGCTGGCTGTTGGATCGTCACTTGGGGTTGATAGGCCTCAAGGGCAGGCTGTAACAATCGCACCGACGGCGGCGGGGCCGTTTCCGTCAGCATCGTCGCCGCCGTCTGCTGCGCATCAGAGGTCGAAGCGGCAGGGCGATCGCCCCTACAACCCGTCACACCAATCCCCAACAGTAACGATAAGAAAATGGCAATTCCTGCCCTTAATCCTGACCTCATACGCCCTCCGACACAGCATCAACCCAGGGGCAACCCAATCCTGCGATCGCCCTCCTCTATAGGACTATAGCCGAATCAGCCCCCCGACCAAAACACCCCAGAACCCCACCCTCCCCCATACCCCCTTCCCCCTGAAAATGCACCCTCCCTTTATTAAGACAATATTTCATTTTGTAAACATATTCGTGAAGATTCTTGACGAGCCAAGCCCGAAAAACACCGATCAAAGCCAGTCAAATCAAGACATTGGGGAATTTTAAATATTGTTAACCTCTCCGGCATCGGGTGAAAGCAAGACTTATCATCTACTACAAGCGTTCTGTCATCAGAACCGATTGAACTTGCGCTATCCGTGATCTTGCTCGTCAAGCCACGGATACTTTAAGAAAAGCAACAACCCCTTGGTTTGTTTGCGATTCATCATCTAAATTCTCAAACGGGAATACGCTCATTTTCGTTGTCTAGGGAGGAGAATCCTCATGACAATCAGTCCTCCAGAACGAGAGGCTAAGGTCAGAGTAACGGTAGATAAAGACCCAGTAGCCACTTCAACCGAGAAGTGGGGTAAACCTGGTCATTTCAGCCGCGCATTAGCAAAAGGCCCCAAAACCACCACTTGGATTTGGAACCTACACGCCGATGCGCACGATTTCGATAGTCAAACCAGTGATCTAGAAGATATTTCTCGGAAAATCTTCAGTGCTCACTTTGGTCACCTAGCCGTCGTCTTTGTTTGGTTAAGCGGAATGTACTTCCATGGTGCTCGCTTCTCCAACTACACGGCTTGGCTCAATGATCCGATTAACATCAAGCCCAGTGCACAAGTTGTTTGGCCCATCGTGGGTCAAGGCATTCTCAACGGCGACGTTGGCGGCGGCTTCCACGGCATCCAGATCACCTCTGGATTGTTCTATCTGTGGCGTGCCGCTGGCTTCACCACCAGCTACCAACTGATGGCAACGGCCATCGGCGGTCTGGTGATGGCTGCTCTGTGTATCTTTGCGGGTTGGTTCCACTATCACAAAGCAGCTCCGAAGCTGGAGTGGTTCCAAAACACCGAATCCATGCTTAACCATCACCTTTCGGTGCTCTTAGGTTGCGGTTCCTTGGGTTGGACGGGTCACCTGATCCACGTGTCCTTACCTGTGAACAAACTGCTGGATGCCGGTGTGGCAGCTAAAGATATCCCCTTGCCCCATGAGTACGTACTCAATGCGGACAAGATGGCAGAGTGGTTCCCCAGTTTTGCCCAAGGGTTAACGCCCTTCTTTACCCTCAACTGGGGTGCGTATTCGGATATCCTCACCTTCAAAGGTGGTTTGAACCCGGTGACGGGCAGCCTTTGGCTTTCGGATGTGGCACATCACCACTTAGCGATCGCCGTGCTGTTCATCATCGCCGGTCATATGTACCGCACCAACTGGGGAATTGGTCACAGCCTCAAGGAAATCCTTGAAGCCCACAAAGGCCCATTCACCGGGGAAGGTCACAAAGGTCTCTATGAGATCCTCACCACCTCTTGGCATGCACAACTGGCGATCAACCTCGCCATGCTCGGTTCACTCACCATCATTGTGGCCCAGCATATGTACGCCATGCCGCCCTATCCGTATCAAGCCATTGACTACGGAACCCAGATTTCGCTGTTCACCCACCACATGTGGATTGGCGGCTTCTTAATCGTGGGTGCAGGTGCTCATGGTGCGATCTTCATGGTTCGGGATTATGACCCCGCCAAGAATGTCAACAACCTCCTCGATCGCGTTCTGCGTCACCGCGATGCGATCATCTCGCACCTGAACTGGGTGTGTATTTTCCTCGGCTTCCATAGCTTTGGACTCTACATCCACAACGACACCATGCGTGCGTTGGGTCGTCCCCAAGACATGTTCTCGGATACGGCGATTCAACTGCAACCCATCTTCGCGCAGTGGGTGCAAAATCTGCACACCCTCGCGCCCGGTGGAACCGCACCCAATGCCCTTGAGCCTGTGAGCTACGCCTTTGGCGGCGGTATTGTTGCTGTCGGTGGAAAAGTTGCCATGATGCCAATTACCCTCGGGACGGCGGACTTCATGGTTCACCACATCCACGCCTTCACGATCCACGTTACGGCGTTGATCCTCTTGAAAGGCGTGCTCTATGCCCGCAGCTCTCGTCTGGTTCCAGACAAAGCTGAATTGGGTTTCCGCTTCCCCTGTGACGGGCCCGGTCGCGGCGGTACTTGCCAGGTTTCTGGTTGGGACCACGTTTTCCTCGGTCTGTTCTGGATGTATAACTCTCTCTCGATTGTGATCTTCCACTTCAGTTGGAAAATGCAATCCGATGTGTGGGGAACGGTCTCCGGTGACAATGTCTCCCATATCACTGCTGGCAATTTTGCCCAAAGTGCGATTACGATCAACGGCTGGCTGCGAGATTTCCTCTGGGCTCAAGCTGCTAACGTGATCAACTCCTATGGTTCAGCACTGTCGGCCTACGGCATTATGTTCCTAGCCGGTCACTTTGTGTTTGCCTTCAGCCTTATGTTCCTGTTCAGTGGTCGCGGCTACTGGCAAGAGCTGATCGAGTCGATTGTTTGGGCGCATAATAAGTTGAAAGTGGCTCCGGCCATTCAACCCCGTGCTCTCAGCATCGTTCAAGGTCGTGCTGTTGGGGTAGCTCACTACCTCTTAGGTGGCATTGTTACCACGTGGGCGTTCTTCTTGGCGCGGATGCTATCCGTCGGTTGAACATCCTAACTAGAAGCGATCGCCCTAGGGACATTCTGTTCTGGAACTCGATCGCTTTGCACCCGACCTCCACCGGACGGAGTTCGGTGGGGGGCATCAAACAAATGAGCTGCTTGTTCAAGCATCATTGTTCACGCTAGGAGTATTTCCTAAAAAGGTTTATGGCAACTAAATTTCCAAAATTTAGCCAAGATCTCGCCCAAGACCCGACAACACGTCGGATTTGGTACGGGATTGCCACGGCCCACGATTTTGAAACCCATGATGGGATGACCGAAGAAAATCTTTACCAAAAGATCTTTGCTTCGCACTTCGGTCACTTGGCCATCATCTTCTTGTGGACCTCTGGCACGATTTTTCACGTCGCTTGGCAAGGCAACTTTGAACAGTGGATTAAAGATCCTCTGAATGTCCGTCCGATCGCCCATGCGATTTGGGACCCTCAGTTTGGTAGTGGCGCGATCGATGCGTTCACCCAAGCCGGGGCGAGCAACCCTGTTAATATCTGTTACTCCGGGGTTTACCACTGGTTCTACACCATTGGGATGACGACGAACCAAGACCTTTATCAAGGTTCGATCTTCTTGTTAATCCTGTCAGCGTTGATGCTGTTTGCCGGTTGGCTGCACTTGCAACCCAAGTTCCGCCCCAGCCTGCAATGGTTCAAGTTGGCTGAACACCGTCTCAACCACCACTTGGCTGCCCTCTTTGGGGTAAGCTCCTTGGCTTGGACGGGTCACTTGGTTCACGTGGCAATTCCGGAATCTCGCGGTATTCATGTGGGTTGGGATAACTTCCTGTCGGTGAAACCTCACCCGGCGGGCTTGGCTCCCTTCTTCACGGGGAACTGGAGCGTCTACGCTCAGAACCCGGATACGGCGGGCCATCTCTTCGGTACGTCCGAAGGTGCAGGTACGGCGATTTTGACCTTCTTGGGTGGTTTCCATCCCCAGACGGAATCGCTGTGGTTGACGGATATTGCGCACCACCACTTGGCGATCGCAGTGGTCTTCATCATTGCCGGTCACATGTACAAAACCAACTTCGGGATTGGTCACGAAATCAAGACCATTCACGATGCCCATAATCCTCCTAAAGGCACGCCCTTCGGTGGATTACTGGGAGCCGGTCACAAAGGGTTGTATGACACGATCAACAACTCTCTCCACTTCCAACTCGGTTTAGCTCTGGCTAGCCTGGGGGTCGTGACCTCGCTGGTGGCGCAACACATGTACTCGCTGCCCTCCTATGCGTTCATCGCCAAGGACTACACCACCCAAGCGGCGCTCTATACCCATCACCAGTACATTGCTGGCTTCCTGATGGTTGGTGCGTTTGCCCACGGTGCGATTTTCTTTGTGCGGGACTACGATCCGGAAGCGAACAAAGACAACGTCTTGGCGCGGATGCTCGAACATAAAGAAGCGATCATCTCTCACTTAAGCTGGGTTTCCCTGTTCCTCGGTTTCCATACCCTGGGCCTCTATGTCCACAACGATGTGGTGGTTGC
Source organism: Spirulina subsalsa CS-330 (assembly GCF_028330765.1). GTDB lineage: Bacteria > Cyanobacteriota > Cyanobacteriia > Cyanobacteriales > Spirulinaceae > Spirulina > Spirulina subsalsa_A. The sequence goes on from NZ_JAQMTY010000045.1 coordinate 10,687, forward strand.
CTTCGGTACGCCTGAGAAACAGATTTTGATCGAACCCGTCTTTGCGCAGTTTGTGCAAGCGTCTTCAGGGAAAGCCCTCTACGGGATGGATGTGCTGCTGTCCAATGCGGATAGTTTGGCTGCTAATACGGGGGCTGTGTGGCTGCCCGGTTGGTTGGATGCGATTAACAGTGGCTCGAACTCTTTGTTCTTGACCATTGGGCCTGGGGACTTCTTGGTTCACCATGCGATCGCCCTCGGTCTCCACACCACCGCCTTGATCTTGATCAAAGGCGCGTTGGATGCTCGCGGTTCCAAGCTGATGCCCGACAAAAAAGACTTCGGCTACAGCTTCCCCTGCGACGGCCCCGGCCGTGGCGGCACCTGCGACATCTCCGCTTGGGATTCCTTCTATCTCGCCATGTTCTGGATGCTCAACACCTTAGGGTGGTTGACCTTCTACTGGCACTGGAAGCACCTCGGTATTTGGCAGGGTAACGTTGCTCAGTTCAACGAAAACTCCACCTACCTGATGGGCTGGTTCCGGGATTATCTCTGGGCGAACTCCGCACAGTTAATCAACGGCTACAACCCCTTCGGTGTGAACAACCTGTCGGTCTGGGCGTGGATGTTCCTCTTCGGACACCTCGTTTGGGCAACGGGCTTCATGTTCCTCATCTCTTGGCGGGGTTACTGGCAAGAGCTGATCGAAACGATCGTTTGGGCCCACGAGCGCACTCCTCTGGCGAACCTGATTCGTTGGAAAGATAAGCCCGTGGCACTCTCCATCGTTCAAGCTCGTGTGGTGGGTCTGGCTCACTTCTCAGTGGGGTATGTCCTAACCTACGCCGCGTTCTTGATTGCCTCAACAGCGGGTAAATTCGGCTAACCGTTTAGCTGACGCTTAATGCTGTCACAGCCCTCACCTCCGGGTGGGGGCTTTTTGCATGGAGTCGCTTGGGTGACTGGGGGCAGTATCTAGCCAGCATGGATGGACCCCATGACTTCCGAAACTGCTATGTATAGCACTAGCTAGAGCGGTTAGGACATTCAGAGACGCTTAGAACAAGGGGCTTAAGCCCCTTGCCTGGAGTGTATCCCAGTTATGCAATCCCTCACCCAACCCTCTCCCTCAGGAGAGGGCTTTTGGCTCCTTTCTCCTGCGGGAGAAGGGCTGGGGATGAGGGTGCTCCCTGGCGAGCCATGGGAATCTGCAAAAGTGGGATGCACCCCTTG
>NZ_JAQMTY010000046.1 GCF_028330765.1 Spirulina subsalsa CS-330
AGGATAAATCAATGGCGTTAGTCGTTGAGCCTAGCAACCCTCTGCAACTCTCGTTGTTTGAGTGGATAAATGGTCAGGTAACTGGCTGTTCAGAATCTCCCACTATAGCCCGTAGGGTTTAGTGGGGGAGTATGTCAAGAACGCTGGGTTTGGAGATAGTCGTTAATCACCTCCACGAGGGCCGTGCGCTCATCTTCGCGGAGCCATGTACCAAAGAGAATGGTATTGTGATCTTTCACCAGACCGCAGGTATAGACGGGGCGATTGTTGACGGTGATACCGGTGGGGCACAGGGCGACTTTGTGAATGTCGGCGGTTTTGCCGGTGAGGTAGTGATTCCAGCCGAAATAACTCCAACGCAGATCGTAGCGATCGGCGGTGATTTTGAGTTGAAAATCACCCCCCACCGACCAAAACACACTCGCACGGACAATGCAGAGCACAATCAGGGCAATGATGCCGATGGGAAAGACGAGACACATCCCAATGACGACGGCGATCGCAACTCCCCCTGCTTGCAGCACACTGTAGCTGGCCGGAACCTGAATCATTAAGCTGTCAGCGTCGCGGCGCAGTTGGACACGGCTATGGGGTAACAGCGAGTCTGGCGGGGATGCGGGGGTTGGATGCAGGGCGACAGGCTGCATCACAAACAGGCTTTTTAATTCGCCTGCGAGCCAGTCTCGTTCTTCTGGGGTGAGGGCTTGGCCGAAGCGATAGATTTGGGGCTGACGGAGGGGGCGAGTCAGTCCCCAGGCGGAACGGGTGATCGGTTCATTGTTACCCGCGTACCGCAGTTCAATGTAGTTATAGCGATCGGGGTTGTAGCGGAGGCTGATGTCGGAGGTGGCTCCCATTAACGTGCTTTGCAGGGGTAAGAAGCGATAGGTTAAACGGGTTGTTTGGGGGGTGATGTGGAGGGTGGTGCGATCGCCTTTGACCGTCCGGACTCCTTGCCACAACAGCCCACTGATCGCCGCCACGACCACAACAGGAATGCCCATCATCAAGGTCGCCACAATCCGCGTCACCACCGTTTCCGCCGGATCGAGGGCCACGACAATCGCGATCGCCACCAACAGGGAGATCGTGGGGAGCGCGATCGCAGTCCAGACACAATTCACCACCAACAAGGTAAAGCGTTTCTTGTGCCACCATGTCCCGCTGGGGATATGGATTGTGGTGTTGTGGGGGGATTTCGAGAGGATGATCTGACTGTCGGCGGGTTGGGGGGCGATCTGCTCCGGATTGAGCTTGAGGGGGAGGTTGGCGCGGAGAGCCTCTTGAGCTGCGATCGCGGAGGCAAAGCGATCTTCGATCGCCGGTTCAAGGCTGGTGTTGAGCCAGGCGGCAAACGGGCGCGAAACTGTAATTTCAGCCTGAAAATCGAGCTTCATCCGCACCTGGGGCAAGTCCGCCGGAGATTTTCCCGACAATAAGAACACCAACGTCGCCCCCAAACTATAGAGGTCCGACGCAGCCACAGTCTGACAGCGAAACTGCTCCGGGGGCATATAGCCCAGGGTTCCCACAAACGTCCCCCCCCGGCTGATCGTGGCGCGATAGGCCTCTTGCACAGCGCCAAAATCCACGAGGACAATCCGGCCGTCGGGCGTTTGGATCAGGTTTTCGGGCTTGATGTCGCGGTGAATGACGGGGGGATTGAGGCCGTGGAGATAGGCGAGAATATCGAGGGTTTGGAGGGCGATCGCTTTCACCTCATCCTCGCTCGGTTGCCAGCCGCGTTCTCGTTTGGCGAGGAGCGATTCCCCCTCGACCAATTCCTGCACGAGGTAGAAGCGGCGATCGTCCGGAGTATCCAGATCAAAATAGTCCAGGTATTGGGGAATCCCCGGATGGTTCAACGTGGCGAGGACGCGGGCTTCACGCTCGAACAGTTCGAGCATTTTCCACTCAGTGGTTTGGCGCAGGGACACCACTTTCAACGCGACGCGCTGGGAAGTCTGGTGATCCACCGCTGCGTAGGTGGTTCCCATCGACCCTTGACCGAGGGTGGTCACGATTTGATAGCGGTCTGCAATGATTTCACCTTGGGCATGTAGTCCGAGCATGGGGCCTCCTGCCACCGAATCTATTCTTATTGTGGCTGAGGGGTGCGATCGCGCCCGCTGCGCCAAGGCCATGATCAAGGAGTTATGCCCTCACCCCATCACGAAGCCATAATCGAGACGTAGGGTTTAGCGAAGATCATCCGGCCCGCAGAGGTTTGGAGGGCAGACGTAACCACCACTTGCAATTCACCGCCGAGATGTTCCGACCCTTCTTCAACCACCACCATCGTGCCATCTTCCAGATAACCAACCCCCTGTTCCGGTTCTTTCCCTTGCTTGAGAATTTTCAGATCCAGAGTGTCCCCCGGCAGATAGATCGGGCGAATCGCTTGGGCGAGATCATTGACATTCAACACCGCCACTTTTTGCAGATTGGCCACCTTGCTGAGGTTGTAATCATTGGTGAGGAGTGTACCGTTGATTTCTTGGGAGAAGCGCACCAATTTCGCGTCCACGGTGGAGATGTCGTCGTAGTCCGTGGGATTAATCACCAACTGTTCTGGGAAGGCGGCTTGCATCCGGTTGAGGATGTCTAAGCCGCGCCGGCCACGGAGTCGTTTTTGGTCGTTGGAACTGTCGGCGAGGAGTTGCAGTTCTTGGAGGACAAATTGGGGAATGAGGATTTGACCTTCAATGAAGCCGGTGGCGAGGAGTTCTTCGATCCGTCCGTCGATGATGCAACTGGTGTCGAGAATTTTGGTGATCGCGGCTTGGAGCGTGCCTTCGGCGACGAGCAGGGTTTCAATGCTGCTGGGGTTGATCAGGCGGAGGAAGGTGCGTCCGTGGGTATCGGCCAGGGAAACCCCCAGGAAGGAGAACATGACGCTGACGAGGACGGCGCTGAGGGGTTTAACGAGGCTAAATTCGTCGGGAATGGGCAGCAGAAAGATGGGGGCCAGCATCAGATTTGCCAAGAGTAAGCCCAGTACCCATCCGATCGCACGGGTGAGAATGGTTTCAATGGGGAGGCTGCGGACGGTGGCTTCGAGGCGGCGATAGGTGGTCTGCGCCGTGAGACCGAGGGCTAACCCGACGATCGCACCAAAGCTGGCGATGATCAGCCGCACTGCTTCGATGTTGGTGACTTGGGTCAGCACATCCGGCGGGGCGAGGTCGATAGCCTCGTAGCCGACTCCCGCTAGGGCTAAAACAAATATGCTGATAATGACGGCATCTAACATGATGATGATTCCCAAAATTGGGCAGATGTATGGTCGGTTATTGAACCTCTGTCTATTATATCGGGGCAGGAAAGGGGGCTTAATTCGGTTTTCGCGATCGCGGCTGGGACGGTTAGGGAATGGGTGGATAGGAATCGGGGGGTGAAGTCCCGATCTGTCCTAGGGTTGAGGGGATTAATGGCGGGATAGACGGTGGTTTTTTTGGCAATTGTTGTGAGGCGATCGCATTCAATCAATTTACTGAAAATCGGCCCCATCTTTGTAAGGAATTCGTAATTTTTAAGTCTTTTTTTTGTAAGATTGACACAATCTTAAACAGATCAAAATGAGACAACGACGGATCAAAACGGTGCAATCTCAACCACAGGAGCCGGCGATCGCATCTCCGATTTCGTCGGCCTATCTTCATATTCCCTTTTGTCGGCGGCGTTGCTTCTATTGTGATTTTCCGATTGCGGTGGTGGGGGAGCGGCGCGATCGCACCCCATCCCAAAGCATCCCCCCCTACCTCGCCGCCCTCACCCAGGAAATCGAGATCACCGCCGCCCGCTCTACCCCCCAGCCCTTAGCAACGGTCTTTTTTGGCGGCGGCACACCGTCCCTCCTCACGCCTGAACAACTCGATCAACTCCTGACGGCGTTGGATCACGCCTTTGGTCTGGCGGTGGGGGTGGAAATTGCGATGGAAATTGATCCGGGAACCTTTACCTTTGGGCAACTCCACGGTTATCGCAGCGCTGGGGTGAATCGGTTTAGCCTTGGGGTGCAGGCGTTTCAAGATGAATTGCTGCAAACCTGTGGGCGATCGCATTCTGTCGCCGAAATTTACGATGCTGTTGCGATGATCCGCCGCGCTCAGATCGACAATTTCAGCCTTGATTTAATTTCGGGTCTGCCCCACCAAACCCGTGAACAGTGGCAGGACTCGTTAGAAGCGGCGATCGCGATTGCCCCCGCTCACCTCTCCTGTTACGATCTCGTCCTCGAACCCGTCACCCCCTTCGGCAAACGCTACAGCCCCGGCGAAACCCCCCTACCGGATGATGACCTCACCGCCGACCTCTACCGCATCGCCCAAGCCCACCTCACCGCCGCCGGTTACGACCATTACGAAATCTCCAACTATGCCCGCCCCGGCTTTGCCTGTCGCCATAACCGTACCTATTGGGAAAATCGCCCTTACTACGCCCTTGGGATGGGGGCGGCGAGCTACACCGACGGAATCCGTTTCAGCCGACCGCGCACCCGTCAGGCTTATTACGATTGGCTCGCAGCGGGGGCGACGATTCCCGATGAACCGGAAACCGACTGCGATCGCCTCCTCGAAACCCTGATGCTTGGCCTGCGACTGCGGGAGGGGGTCAGGTGCGATCGCTTCACGCCGTCAGAACAGGCCCAAATCCGCACCACCCTCGCCCCCTACGCCGCTCAGGGTTGGGTCACCCTGGGAGATGATGCGATCGCCCTCACCGATCCAGACGGGTTCCTCTTTTCCAATACAATTTTGGCAAGCCTCTTTGCGCAGTTCGATCCCGATTCAGCCCACCGGTGAGGAGTCCCCGTGTCCCCAGAACAAGAACAAACCATCCTCGATCTCCGCGCCCAAAACCACACCCCCCGCCAAATCGCCGCCGCCCTCAAACTCCGGGTTTCCGAGGTGCGCAGTGTGATTGCGACCCATGGCGATGGCCCCATCTTCACCCTCGCCACCAAAGGCGACTTGCCCCCCATCTATGAATGTCTTGTGGATCAGACCTGTGCCGACTATCTCCTCGATGGGCATCAACCCGAAGACTTACCCCAAAGCTGTCTCGGTTTAGTGGCGGTGGCGCGTCTGAAGGGGATGGATCGGGTCTCGGTTTGTACCTATTTGGTGGACTATCTTTGTTTAGGGGTCAAGGACACGATGAAGCCCCAACAGTGCGATCGCGCCCAATATCCCGATTTTGTCCGTCGTTTTTATGGGGCATTTCCGGCGGGATATCGAGCGATCGCCCTCTCAGAAGCCCAAGCGATCGTCTTCGGAGCCGTGGACTATGCCGCCCGCCTCGGCTTCAATCCCCATCCTGATTTTGAGCAGACCCTCTACCACTTGGGGCATTGGCCCGGCGAACCCGTCTTGCGTTTCGGCTATCGCGATCGCCCCCTCTACATCAACGGCCCCTATGACGACAATCGCCAAGTGATCAAAATGCTCGAAATCAACGTGGGGCGCAATCAGTTTGACTACATCTTAGGCGTTGGCTGAGGGCAGCGTGACCCCACAAAAATCCCCAGGATTTCGCAACCCTGGGGATGATGTCTGGATCAGTATTGTGCGGACGCAGAGCTTACCGTTGAGCGGCACGGCGTTTCATCAGAGCCGCACCACCGAGAGCGATCGCGCCCCCTAGCATCGAAAACGGTTCCGGGGTGTTGGTGGTCGGTTTCGCGGCCGTTCCCATCACTTTCCAGTCCGGGCCGTTGTAGCTCGATCCCCGGCTGATCACCCGTAAGCCATAAATCGCGCTGTCATTCACGCCAAAGTCCGTCAAGCTCACGCCGATGGATGCCACAGACTGAGCACTCCCAATCTCTTTGGTGTCAAGCTTGAAGCCTGCATCACCCCAGCCCCCTTGATTGGATATCCCCAGCGCCAACAAGTTACCGACCAAGTTGCCGCCAGCATCGATCGCCTGCACATCCATGGCACTGTTTTTGCCCCGTTCCCAAATCAAAATATCTTGCACGCCTTTGTCAAAAAACAGGTCAATGGCAAAGTTGCCGCTATCTTCCGTGTCAACGATGCTGCTGAGGTTTTTGTTTCCCAGGGCTTGGGCAATGTCGCTATTGCTCGCCCGTTCTGCCTTTAAGCCGACGGTTGCCAAATCCCCCATGTCAGCACTAGCCGCTCCGGTGTTGCCGCCAGTCCAGAGGTCATTGCTGACGATGTTGGTACGATTGACTAAGCTGAAATCACTGTAGGTTTGACCGCCGTAGGTCACGGAATCGAGCATTAAATTGCCTTTCCACTGATTGCTGCCACTGTGGGAAGCGGTGTAGTTGGTGGTGAAGGTGAAGGCTTGGGCTGCACTAGCTCCAACGGCGATCGCAGCTCCGGCTAACAATACGGCTAAACTTCCATGTTTAAAAATACTCATGTGTTCTGTGCTCCGTTGGGACAAAAAATATCTTTCTAGACTGATGGTTCAAGAGTGAAGCTATGAACCTGACAGTTTCAATGTATCTTGGTCTTCCGGAGATGAAACTAACTGAATCGTTATCTTTACTAAAAGTTGATAGAGGACATGACATTTATAAAGTCGTCATGAAGCAAAAACAACTCCATTTACATGGTTTTAGTATTATTTCGGATTAAATTGACTTTTATATGTACAGAGAAAAAGTCTTGCGTAATTTCACTGACTTGGGCTGATCTTGATCAGCATGCCAATCGCCTCACGAACTGGAAAGATGCGGTGCGATCGCTCAAACCATAGCCATCACAGGGTGATGATGGCAACAGGTTGAAGCATGGATGATCGCACCGCAGCGAGAACAATTAGCGATCGCGCAGTGACCCCAACTGATCCGGTGCAAACACACCATGCTCGGTAATAATCCCGGCAATCAAGCGAGCCGGTGTTACATCAAAAGCTGGGTTATAAAACTCCGCCCCCTCCGGACAAAGGCGCGTATCTCCCACTTGATAAATTTCCGCCGGATCGCGCTCTTCGATGGGAATTTCTGCCCCTGTGGCTAGCTTGAAATCAATCGTAGACAGGGGCGCGGCCACATAGAACGGCACACCATGGGCCTGGGCAATCACCGCTAGGCCGTAGGTTCCGATCTTGTTCGCTGCGTCGCCGTTGGCGGTGATGCGATCGGCCCCGACGACGACGAGATCAATCATTCCCCGCTGCATACAGTGGGCGGCCATGTTATCGGTAATTACGGTGACGGGGATGCCCACTTGGACACATTCCCAGGCGGTGAGCTTGGCCCCTTGGAGGCGGGGGCGGGTTTCATCGGCAAAGACGCGACCCAAGCGATTTTCGCGCCAAGCGGAACGAATCACCCCGACAGCAGTACCATACCCCGCCGTGGCCAGGCCGCCCGCGTTGCAGTGGGTGAGGAGGGTCAGTTTTTCGGGGCTAGGGGGGAGAATGCTCAGGGCATGATCGCCGATCCCATGGCAGCGGTTGAGGTCGTCGGCTTGGATGGCTTGGGCGGTGCGCAGGAGGGTGGCGCAGATGGTGGCGGGGTCGCCGCTGGTGGTTTGGGCGGTGTGCAATTGCCGGTCAATGGCCCAAAAGAGGTTAACGGCGGTGGGGCGGGTTTGGCGCAGGGTTTGGGCGATCGCTTCTAAATGGGCCAAAAATTCGCCGCGATCCGAGCCGGTGTATTCCCGTGCGCCGAGGTACATCCCATAGGCGGCGGCCACACCAATGGCCGGTGCGCCCCGGACGATCATGGTTTTAATCGCGATCGCCATGGCATCGCTACTGGTGATCTCAACGGTGGTGAGAAGTTCCGGGAGGCGGGTTTGGTCGATGAGGAGGACGCGATCGCCCTCCCATTGCACAGGGTAAAATTCCGGCATCATGGGGACAGGATAGAGGCTACAGTATTCTACAGGAATTGTTCCTGGGGAAGAACACCCCGCCTCTCGCCCTTGTTGATACGTTACGGAATGCTCGGAAAAAAAGTTTGGTTTTGCCTGTTGGGGCTGATGCTTGGGGGGTGTCAGGGCTATCCGCGATCGCTCAACTTACCCTATGATGCGGGCGGTCGCGGCGTGAACACCCCCGCCTCGGAACTCTCGCCCCAAATGGTGGGGGATTATCTAATCCTCGTCTCCGATCGCAAAGGCTCCCAAGATGTCTTTCTCTTCGACATGGCCCAACGGCAGCTCATTGATCTGCCGGGCTTAAACTCCCTCGATGCCAGTGTTAACGACCCCACCATCTCCGAAGATGGCCGCTATATTGCCTACCTGGGCAGCCGCTTAGGGTTGGCGGATATCTACGTTTACGATCGCGATACCGGCCTGACCCAAAACCTCACCGAAGGACTCCAAGCCGAAGTCCGCCGCCCGGTGATCAGTGCCAACGGGGCAGCGATCGCCTTTGAAGCCAACGAAGAAGGACGCTGGAATATTAAAATCTACGACCGTCAGGGCAATGCGTTGGATTAGGGGCGGGGGCGTGGGTCTCGCCCTGGGTTTGCTCTGTGGCGGTTGTGCTCTGTTCATTCAGCCGCAAATTCCCACGGGGGGATTGAACAGCGACACCCCCGAAGAAGGGCCGAGCTACAGCGGTGATGGGCGATATTTGGCCTTTAGCAGCGATCGCAATGGCCGCCGCGATCTCTTGCTCTACGATCTCCAAACGCGCCAACTCGTCCCCCTGCCGAATCTCAATCGCCGCGATTCGAGCCAAGACCAGCCGGCCCTCAGCGCCGATGGTCGTTATCTGGCCTATGTCTCCACCGAACGGGGCCGCTCCGATGTGTTGGTCTACGATCGCCAAACCGAGCGATCGCAACTCCTCACCGCCAACCTCCGTGGCACGGTGAAAAACCCCACGATCAGCGGTGACGGTTCCCAAGTAGCCTTTCAAACCAATCAATTGGGGCAATGGGATCTTGCGATCGTCGAGCGGAATAATTTGCCCTAGGGACAGAATTTCAGCCCACCCTTGATCCCGCCACCCTTTAAAATAGGCCGTGACTTTGTTAAAGAAATGTTAACAACCATGCCCCACACAATTGTCACGGAAGTCTGTGAAGGTGTTGCCGATTGCGTCGCCGCCTGTCCCGTGGCCTGCATCCATCCCGGCCCCGGCAAAAATAGTCAAGGTACAGATTGGTTTTGGATTGATTTTCAAACCTGCATTGATTGCGCGATCTGTCTCCAAGTCTGTCCCGTCGAAGGGGCGATCGTCCCGGAAGAACGCGCCGATCTACAACAAACGCCCCAATAATGCCCGCCGCCGCTGGGGGATTCCCATGGCGACGCTTTACGATCCCCAGTCTCGGCACATGCTAATTGGTGGGTTACGGCGGATTGCTGGATTGCAGTGATAGCAGGAGTTTAATCCGCCTAACCCACCCTACAATAAAGGGTAGTGCATTTTAGTGCAGGCTAGAGGAAAAGATAGGGGCATCTTGCTCCGCCAGCTTCTCTCTGATGCCCCGATTGTACTCATGGATGAACAGCCATATCGCCCCAATGTGGTTCTCCACCTTTTTCGAGAACGACA
>NZ_JAQMTY010000047.1 GCF_028330765.1 Spirulina subsalsa CS-330
AAAGGACTCGCTGTCGCTCGATTTGTTTGTTGGTGCAAATTCATCTCGCCACTAAAAGGCACGTCCGCCGTTACCTTCGGTAACTCTACTCGGACTCGCTTTATAGTGGGAGTCTTCTTTGCACATTTTAAGATAATCGCGGCGGCATGGGCGGGGCTGGGGTTGTGTTTGTAGCGTTTCAGAAGGGGAATGAGGCGATCGCGCTCCGGCAGGGGATGGCCGAGGGCGATCGTGTTGGCGATCGCCGTGCCCCAAAACAGGCCTTGGGTGAGGGTGGTTAGATTGGCGGGGCGGCGCTGGGTGCTGGCACTGCTGAAATCGAGAAGAACCGGCGTAGAGCCTTGGACGCGGACATGGTCGGTGACGCAGCGCAGGTTGCCATGATCAAGCCCGACTTGATCGAGGCGGTGGGCTTGGTGGAGGAGGGTTTTCAGCAGCGGTGCGATCGCCCCCGGCTGTGCTCGTATCCAGGCAGGTAAAGACGGGCCATCGAGATATTCCATCACCAAACAATCCGCACTCGCCGCCCAAAGACGCGGGCCAATCCCCACCCGATTCGCTGCCGCCAAATGGGTCGCTTCGGCGCTGAGATTCTCTTTGGGGGCATCCCTGCGCCGAATTTTCACCGCCACCCGTTGCCCCTGCCACTCCCCCAAAATCACCACGCCACAATACCCCAGCCCAATCACCCGCTGCGTCCCGATCTGCTTTGTGCCGTGGTCGTAGAGTTGGGTGATCCCTAGGGTGTGCAGTTGGGCGGCGATCGCGTCTCCATCACCACGGGGATAGGCGATCGCGCCTCGCCACGGTGACGCAGGGTGCATGAAATCCAAGGTCATGGAAGGGGCTGGGGGTGTCTATGCTGATTGATCAGGCGCGATCGTCATGGGCGGCGCGATCGCGGCTACAACAGCCCACGATAGCGGATGAAGATCAGAATCACCGCCCAGGAACCGAGGGCGACTTTAATCGCAACGAGGATATTCAACAGCGGCAACGTCCCCCCACTGAGGAGAGCGCCAAATTCGCCATGGGTGACATTCCAGCCTAAGAGGGTGGCGATCGCAATCGCAATAAACGCTAAAACCGCCAGTTTTTCCAACGTCGCCGCCCGCCACCGTTTATAAAGAGCCTCCATCGCATCGGATGACGAGGTAATCGTGACGAGGCCGATCGCGGTTCCCCCGGCCACTCCGGCGGCAAACCCTCCCCCTGGGCTGAGGTGGCCGCGAATCGCTAATTCTAAACTCACCAGGGCGGCGATCGTGGCTCCCAAACGGGCGAGGAGGACGGAGGGTTGGTCGGTGAATTGGTGGATGGTGGGGTAGGGTTGTTCGTTGGCGAGGAGGTATTTTGCACCCATGATCGCGATCGTGAAGACAATCACTTCAAAAATGGTGTCGTAGAGACGGTTCCGGAAAATAATCCCCGATACCACATTGGGGATGCCGCTTTCTTGGGCAACGGCGGTGACAATATCCGCCGGATCAACCGAGAGCATGGGATTCGGCAGGATCAGCATTTTGATATACAGAGCAATTCCGGCGACAATGTAGACCCATTTCATGATGATTTGGCGGGGGTATCGGTGGACGAAGGGGGGATTAGGTGGGTTAAGGGGGGGGTTTGGTGGGGGAGTTCGGTGCTGAGGAGGTCGTGGAGCGATCGCAGTCGAATCGTCAACTCATAGGGGGGTTGATCCGGTTGGGGAGAGGGCGATCGCAAACAGAGGCCATGGAGTTCTTTCACCGTCAAGGCTGCGTCTAAATCAGCACGGGTTTCGTAGGACAGCACTTTTAAACGGAGATAGCGTGTACTGAGCATCGCCCGGATTTGGTCATAAATCGCCTCAAACTTTTCCGGATCAGCCTCTACCTCAGCCGTGAGCACACCCACACGCATCACCAAGGACGATCGCACCGCCACCGCATAGAGCGTAATCGCCAGCAATGTCCCCACCAGCGCCTCCGTGAGGGCCACATCCGCCGCCCCCAACACCGAATACACCAGGGCCGCCACTGCCCCTAAAATCCCCCGAATCACCAGGGCATTGTAGGGATTCACCTGCACCGTGAGCATGATCGCCGACAGGGGTAAGAGTGCCACAATCACCAGCAGATAAAGATCCTCTGGTAGGTTAGTGATCATCGCTGTCCTCCCGACTGACACAATAGGCCATCACATAACTCAGCATCGTATTCCACAACGCCAAAGACAACAGCGCCAAAATCAGTAAGGGCCATTCGCGGGGAATTTTCAACAACAACCCAAACACAATACTCATCGAGCCGAGGGTATCGGACACCGACAGGGGATGCAATTTGAACAATACGGAGCGATCGCCCAACAGCGGCAATGTTCCCCACAGCCAAAACACCACCCCAATCCCAATGCAGAGATAGCTTAATCCAGTTACCATGGGCTGTTTCCTCCGGCGATCATTGCAGCGTAATCCGTTTGATCAGGTGGGCCAGGAGCATAAACCCCGCATTCCCCACACTGAGAATAATCACCCCCACCACCCCAATCATCCAATCATCCCGCAGCACGGAAATGCAGAGGATCATAATCGAGGTTTTTGAGGCAACGCTGGCAAAGGCCAGCATTTTTTGCCAGATGTCATCATCCTGCCACGCTTCGTACAGGGGGATGAGGAGAATGAGGGTCATAGCGATGAGAAGGAGGTTCATGGGGTTTTGCGATCGCTCACACGATGGACTTCATATTGACCGGCTTGGTGGTATTTCAAGACAACGGTTTTCGGGGTGAATGTGATTAAAAAGATATCAAGAAAGATGAGCCGAGGGGAGCGATTCGGACGCACCCGATCCATCGTGATCGATTCGTGGCGATGGGGCGAGAGGATCATCTGGCAGGCTTCCCAATAGGCTTGGGGGAGTGCCACCACGGTTTCCCAGGCAATGATCAGCCATTCTCGCAGCGGTTCGTGGGCGGTAAAGCAACGCGGCAACAATAGCGACACCACGAGGCCGATTAAAATGTTCGCCACGCTTAAATCGGCGGTGAGTAAAAACCAAATTCCCAGTCGTAAAAGTAGATTAACCATTATGCCAACGCCATCCAAAATAACAGCACTAACATCAAACTCATCGCCCCGATCAGATGTTCAAACTGTTCGGCGGCGCGGGGGAGTTTCACCGTCACCCGTTGAATGATGCCCAGGTAGATCAGCCAACCGATGGCGATCGTGATCAGCGCCTTACCCAGGTTTTCCAGGGTATAGGCCTTGAGGTAGAAGCCATTGCCAGCCACCAGCCCCCCTAAAAGAAGGAGTTGAGCAGCGAGAAAGCTGGGTTTGAGGGGTTGCCAGGGGCCACGGGGTAAAAAGAGGAATTTGGCGAAGGAAATGGCGGTTCCCACGGCGGCGATGTTCATCATCCAGGTTTGCCAGGGGAGGAGGTGTTTCACCGTCCACACTTTGGCCCCGAAGCCGATCAGGCCGGGAAAGCCGGCAATGGAGAGGCTGGCGATCGCTAAAATCAGCCACAGGGAAAAATTAATCGGGGTCTGTTTTAATTCCTTAAAACTGCGGCTTGGCAGCGTTCCCGCCGAGAGAAAGAGGGACGATTTCACCAAGCCATGGCTGAGGGCGTAGAAGCCGCCCACTGCTGGGGCAGCGAGGACAAACCCCAATTGCGAAATCGTGTGAAAGGCGAGCATTCGTTTCGTGTCTTTTTCAAAGACGGCGCAGGTTACCCCCAGCAACGCCGTCCCTACCCCGAATAGTCCCACGATCATGCCAATGTCGTCTTGAATTAAGCCGCACCGCATCAGGGGTAACACGCTGGCCTTCACCACCGCCCCGGACAGCATCGCCGAAACCGGGGTTTCCGATTCGGAATGGGTGAGGGGGAGCCAGAGGCCCGAGACGAAAATTCCCCCCTTGGCCAGCAGGCCGAGGAAGATTAACGCCAGGGCTTCTGGGGGTGAATCTACCAGGCCCGCGAATTGGAAGGATTGATGGGTTTGGTAGACCAGAATCGTGCCAATGAGGTAGAACAGCATGGCGATGTTGCTGATCAGCAGGTAGCGCAGCCCCACCCAGATGGCGCGATCGCTTCTCGGATAGGCAATCAGCAAAAATGACGCAATGCCGGTCACCTCTAGGGACACATACAGACTCATGAAGTCGGTACAGATGAACGCCGCGTTCAAACTGCCGTGGAGCATCAACAGTTGGGCATAGAAAAACGAGGTGCGATCGCTCTGCCAACAGTAGAACAGCACCGCCAACGTCACCACCGCATTGGTGAGGATGAAATAGCCCCCCAAAGTATCGATTTGGAGAGTCACCCCGGCACTATCGAGGAGTTGAACAATGAGGGGCGATCGCATCCGTAACGCCTGGGCCCCAAACCCCACTGACACCAACCCCGCCACCACCGCCAAGAGGCGATCCGAGCGAGGCAGCAGCATGATCACAAAGCCCGCTATAAAGGGGCAGAGCACCCATAGCATCGTTGCTGCGATCATGATGGTGTGTTGCTAATTTCAATCTCGCGGCTGTCTAGGAGGGGGTTCTCGCGGGCCAACTTCATCACCCCCACCAACATCAACGCCTGAATGGAAAAGCCAATCACGATCGCCGTCAAAATCACCGCCTGGGGCACAGGGTCCGCATAACTCCCCGACTCCGCGCTGCCCACAATCGGCGTAAACAAACCATTGCGAGCCGCGACGAGCACATAGTAGGCGATCACCCCCGTGCTCATCACGTCCATCGCGATGATCTTCATCATGAAATTTTTTTTAAGGATAATACCGAAAAAACCACATAGGATTGTGGCAAAAATACAGGCTTCTAACACAGGACAACCACCGAAAGACTGAAGCTAGGCTGAATCATTTCGGCTAGAATACACCAGATTGCGACCCCCTAAGACTGAATTGATCCAGATGTCGCAATTTGCAATATTCCCAATCAGCCGATTCACGATCTACGCCAAGCTGAAGATCAGCCCTCAGCGCCGCCCTAAGACCTAGTGTCATGACACAGTTAAAATAAGGCTTTGCTGTAGCTGTAGGGTGGGTTAGGCGGATTAAACTCTCGCCATCACTGCAATCCAGCAATCCGCCGTAACCCACCGATTAACTGTGTCATGATACGGTGCGTTACGCTTCGCTAACAGCACCCTACTTAATGCCTTACTTTAGCCGTGTCAATCCAGTAGGGTGGGTTGGGCGGATTAAACTCCCGCCATCACTGCAATCCAGCAATCCGCCGTAACCCATCGATTAACCTGTGTCACGATACGAGGTGCATGAGCGGGACAATCACGCCAGCGCCATCCAGAATAACAGGACTAACATCAAACTCATCACCCCGATTAAATGCTCGAACTGTTCGGCCACGTTGGGCAATTTGAACG
Source organism: Spirulina subsalsa CS-330 (assembly GCF_028330765.1). Classification (GTDB taxonomy): domain Bacteria; phylum Cyanobacteriota; class Cyanobacteriia; order Cyanobacteriales; family Spirulinaceae; genus Spirulina; species Spirulina subsalsa_A. Next base: position 5,391 of record NZ_JAQMTY010000047.1, read on the forward strand.
TTAGCCGCTGGGCGATGGTGAAGTAGAGGAGCCACCCGATCGCAATCGTGATCAGGGCTTTACCCAGATTCGCCAGGGTATAGGCCTTGAGATAGAACCCATTGCCAGCCACCAGCCCCCCTAAAAGGAGGAGTTGAGCCGCGAGGTAGTTGGGTTTGGGGGGTTGCCATGGCCCACGGGGTAAGAAGAGGAATTTGGCAAACACAACGGCGGTTCCCGTGGCTGCGATGGTCATCAAGAGGCCTTGCCATGGCAGGAGTTGTTTGGTCGTCCACACCTTAGCGCCAAACCCGATTAAGCCGGGAAAGCCGGAAATGGAGAGACCGGCGATCGCTAAGGGTAACCAGAGGGATAGAGTTAGGGGGGTCTGTTGGAGCACCTTAAAGTCACGACTGGGGAGGGAGCCAGAGGAGAGGAACAGCGATGATTTTGCCACGCCATGGCTAAGGGCATAAAAGCCCCCCATTTCCGGGGCGACCAAGATAAACCCCACCTGGGAGAGGGTCGAGAGGGCTAGCATCCGTTTCGCATCGCGTTCAAACATGGCAAACCCCACCCCCAGTAGGGCGGTTCCAATGCCCAGGGTTGCCACGATCGCGCCAATCTCATCTTGGATCAAGCTGCACCGCAGCAGTGGTAACAGACTGGCCTTCACCACCACCCCCGACAACATGGCCGAGACGGGGGTGTCTGATTCGGAATGGGTGAGGGGGAGCCAGAGGCCCGAGACGAAAATTCCCCCCTTGGCCAGCAGGCCGAGGAAGATCAATGCGAGGGCTTCCGGGGGTGAATCCACCAGGCCGGCGAATTGGAACGATTGGTGGGTTTGATACACCAGCACCGCGCCGACGAGGTAGAACAGCATGGCGACGTTGCTGATGAAGAGGTAACGCAGCCCCACCCAGAGGGTGCGATCGCTCCTGGGATAGGCAATGAGTAAAAACGCAGCGATGCCGGTCACTTCTAGGGCGACATAGAGGCTCATGAAGTCGGCACAGATGAACGCGGCGTTTAAACTGCCGTGGAGCATCAACAGTTGGGCATAGAAAAACGAGGTGCGATCGCTCTGCCAACAGTAGAACAGCACCGCCAACGTCACCACCGCATTGGTGAGGATGAAATAGCCCCCCAAAGTATCGATTTGGAGGGTGACCCCGGCACTATCGAGGAGTTGAACAATGAGGGGCGATCGCATCCGTAACGCCTGGGCCCCAAACCCCGCCGACACCAACACCGCCACCACCGCCAAGAGGCGATCCAAGCGAGGCAGCAGCATAATCACAAAGCCCGCTATAAAGGGACAGAGCACCCAGAGAATAGTTTCTAACATCATGGCGTGTTGCTAATCTCGATCGTGCCCCTTTCTAGCCGGGAGATCTTACCCAAAAATCCACATAACACTGTGGCAAACAGACAGACTTCTAGCACAGGACAACCACCAAACCATTGAAGTTGAGCTTGATTATTTTGGTTAGGATATCCCAGATTGTGACCGCCCCAAGGCTAAACGGGTCAAGGCTTCGCAATTTGCAATATTCAAGATGCTGTCTTGCTTGATGGGTTGGGCCGATGGAGGGAGCGAGGTGCGATCGCTGCTTGAAAAACGGTGCAAGATACTACACTGCCTAGGGATTAATCTTGTTAAGATTTGAAACAAAATTACCCCAACGCTCATGACTCACGCCCCTAAAACTGCAACTCCGCACCATGTCGTTATTGTGGGGGGAGGATTTGGCGGCCTCTATGCTGCGAAAGCCCTCGGTAATGCTCCCGTCAAGGTCACCCTGATCGATAAACGCAATTTTCACCTCTTCCAGCCCCTGCTCTATCAAGTGGCGACGGGAACCATCTCCCCGGCTGATATTTCGTCACCCCTGCGCCTCGTGCTCAAAAACCATCGCAATACTCAGGTGCTTCTGGATGAGGTGACGGATATTAACCCAGAGGCGAAGACGATCCATCTCCAGGATGGGGATTTGAGCTACGACAGTTTGATTGTGGCAACGGGGGTGAGTCACCATTATTTTGGCAATGACCATTGGGAAAACCACGCGCCCGGTTTAAAAACCGTTGAGGATGCCCTGGAAATGCGGCGGCGAATTTTCCTGGCCTTTGAAGCGGCTGAGAAGGAAACCGATCCGGTAAAGCGGCAGGCATGGCTGACCTTTGTGATTGTGGGGGGCGGGCCGACGGGGGTGGAGTTGGCGGGGGCGATCGCAGAAATTGCCCATAGCGCCCTCAAGCACGATTTCCGCACGATCGACACCACCCAAGCCAAAATCCTCCTCATTGAAGGCCTCGATCGCATCCTCCCCCCCTACCCCCCAGAACTCTCCGCCAAAGCCGCCGCCTCCCTGGAAAAATTGGGCGTGACGGTGCAAACGCAATCCATGGTGACGGCGGTGGAATCGGGCTGTGTCCAGGTGCGCCAAGGGGAAACAGCATCGGAAATTCCCGCCCGTACAATTCTGTGGGCCGCCGGGGTGAAAGCGTCGGGCTTGGGGGCGGTGTTGCGCGATCGCGCCCAGGCCGAACTCGATCGCGCCGGTCGCGTCATCGTTGAGCCGGATCTGAGCGTGAAGCACTACCCCGATATCTTCGTGATTGGCGATCTTGCCCACTATGCCCATCAAGGCGATCGCCCCCTCCCCGGCATCGCCCCCGTCGCCATGCAACAAGGCGAATACATGGCCAAACTGATCCCCGCTCGCCTCGCCGGAAAAACCACCCCCACCTTCCGCTACCTCGACCTCGGCAAACTCGCCGTCATCGGCCAAAACGCCGCCGTCGTCGATCTCGGCTTCGTCCAATTCTCCGGCTTCGTCGCCTGGCTCATTTGGGTATTCGCCCACATCTATTACCTGATCGAATTTGTTGACATACTCCCCCACTAAACCCTACGGGCTATAGTGGGGGATTCTGAACAGCCAGTTACCTGACCATTTATCCACTCAAACAACGAGAGTTGCAGAGGGTTGCTAGGCTCAACGACTAACGCCATTGATTTATC
>NZ_JAQMTY010000048.1 GCF_028330765.1 Spirulina subsalsa CS-330
AGGATAAATCAATGGCGTTAGTCGTTGAGCCTAGCAACCCTCTGCAACTCTCGTTGTTTGAGTGGATAAATGGTCAGGTAACTGGCTGTTCAGAATCTCCCACTATAGCCCGTAGGGTTTAGTGGGGGAGTATGTCAAAAGTTTGTCTCGGCTCAAATGTGGAGCGATCGCGACCAAGAGGGCGGCCTCGAAGCAGGGGCGAAATACCTCGATCAGGGCACATTGTACGCAGCGAAGTTTAACGCTGATGGGTCTGGGGAATGGTTGCCCTTGACGCTGGATAATCCGGCGATCGCGAACTACAGCGAGTACAAGTTTGCCGACCCAGCCGATGTGCTGATCAACTCCCGGATCGCTGCCGATGCTGTCGGAGCCACGAAGATGGATCGCCCCGAATGGGGAGGGGTTCACCCGGTTAATGGTGAAGTCTACTTCACCCTCACCAACAGCGTTTCTAGCAGCAGCGGACGGGGCACAAAAACCCCCCTCGATGCCGCCAATCCCCGCTTTTACCGCGACGAGAAGGGCGACACCACCAACGCGGGCAATGTCAACGGTCACATTATCCGTTGGCGAGAAGCTGGCAACAACCACGCCGCCACCGCGTTTACCTGGGATGTGTATTTGTTTGGGGCGCAGGCCGATGCGGGCGATGATGTGAATCTGTCCGGCTTGAGTGCGGAGAATGATTTCTCTAGCCCCGATGGGCTGTGGTTTAGTGACGCTGCCCCCGGTTTGCTCTGGATTCAAACCGATGACAGCGCCTACACGGATCAATCCAACTGCATGATGTTGGCGGCGATTCCCGGCCAAGTGGGCGACGGCGGCTCGAAAGCGATCGCCAACAAAGCCGTTCCGGCCAACGGGGGCGCGGATCAAACCGTCACCACCTACGCCGGACAGGCCGCAACCCCCACCACCTTACGCCGCTTTTTAGTGGGGCCCAAGGATTGCGAAATCACCGGCATCACCGAAACTCCGGACGGCACAGCGATTTTCGTCAACATTCAACACCCCGGCGAAAACAGTACCTCTGCCACCAATCCGGCGGAATTTACCAGCCACTGGCCCGACGGCGGTTCGGCTCGGCCACGCTCGGCCACTCTTGTGATTACCCGCAATGACGGCGGCCGGATCGCACTGTAAGAACACAACAGTCCGATCGCGCTAAAACGCCAGGGCATACAATATACTCCCTGGCGTTTTTGTTGGGTATTGTGGGAGCGATCGCACCTCGGCCCTCTCAAAAATACTGCCCTGATGAAGCTCGCTGCTTGATGGTAGGAGTGAGCCAGAGGCTCACACGACCGTGACTGTAATCCTCTGTAGTGCGAGCTTCTAGCTCGCTGCCCTGATGACTAACTCGCTGCCCTAATGACTAGCTCGCTGCCCTAATGACTAGCTCGCTGCCCTGATGACTAGCTCGCTGCCCTGATGAGGGGGATTCAAAGCTACAGGGGCGCTCAGGGAGGGCATACCATCAAAAAGCCGGGGGGATACCCCAGCTTTTGAGTGGCTATTGTTCATGTCCATTCAATCGAGGATGACATCCACTAACTGCCGGGCCACCCCGGAAGCACCGGCAGACGACCTGTGGTGGAAGGCTTAAGCCCCCATTAGTGTTTGAGCGAGTCCAAGGAAGAGAGGAATCCCAATCGCCAGAGCAACGGGTGTACCGACGGCAGTGGAAGAACCAATATAGGCAGAAGGATTAGCTTTGGGAATACCGGCTCGCAGCGTGGGTGGCCCAGAAATGTCAGAACTAGACGCAGCAATGACGGCTAGGAGGACAACACCACCAGAGCTGAATCCTGTGGTGAGATGGGCAATATAACCGAGACCGAAGCCAATCAGCCCATGGAGTAGCGGGGCAATGACAGCATAAACAGCGTACCATTGAGCCACTTTGCGCAGTTCACCAATCCGTGCCCAGGCTTCCATCCCCATAATCAGCATCAGGACGGACAGCAAACCCCGGAAGTTGGGATTAAAGAAACTCTCATACACACTATCCGGTTTGGTTAAGATGCCCAAGGCAAGACCGAGAAGCAAAGCCGAGAGGGCAGATCCTTGCAGGCTTTCTTTGACAATGGGCCAAATTTCAACCCGCTTACCTGCTTTACCCTGCTGTTCATTCAGATATTCCTGTCTAGTGGTGGGATATTCTGGATTGCCAGCATATCCACCAGCAGCAACGGGCTTCTTACCCATAGCTTCTTCCTTGGCCTTTTGCTGGCTGGTATAAATACTAGCCAAGACGATCGCAGTCACCAGGGCTGGGATATCCATAAAGGGGTAGAGTGCGCCAGCCCAAGCCTCGAACTGGATGTTTTCTGATTCGAGCATTGTGATCCCAGCAGCAAGGGTCGAACCACTGACCGCACCAAACAAGCCCCCAGTGGCGATCGCATCTACAGTTTTGACACCGGGCAGAAGCGGTAATGTATAGCGTGCCAGGAACACCACACCGATCCCGATGAATACTGCGAACGCTGCGGGTAAGAGCATCTCCCCGATGTTGGTGGTCTCGCGGATGGCAATACCACCGCTCAAGCCCACTTTGAGGAGCAGCATAAAGACGATGAATTTGTAAATAGCATCGGGTATGGTCAGTCGGCTATTGACGGCGGCAATCACCATCCCACCAATCAAAAAGCCCAGGGTGGGGGACTGTAGCTGAGCCAAAAAATCAGATAAGAAATTCACGAATGCCTCCTTCTGCCTCCTCTGCCGAGGAGCGATTATTGTGATCAAGTGAGCGTTATCCACAGGAGTGAAGCGATTCACCCCTACGGCACAGGTGTGACAGGACAACCGATTACCCGAATGTTCAGAGCGTGTTGCTCCCTGAACGGGACTAGGCAGTATTGATATTCCGTAGCACCTTCCATAGATTTTGATCTATTGGGATCTAAATTTCTATGTACTTAAGTCTATGTGCCTAAGTTTATCTTAAAATCTGCACAAAGTTGAGATCCCGCGCCGTCAATTTGCTAAGTAATGTCAAATTAAAGTGATAAGTTTTTCTTTTGATTGCTCTACCATTGGGCATCACACCAATCTGAGTACCGACTAAAAATCAGCGATCGCCCCAAGCCGAGCTTGATTTGTCGGTTGGGTGGCGTAAAACAAAACCCAATTGACGGTCAAGGATGCTCACTTTGAACTGGTCACATCAATAAAATAATTTTTGCTTATGGAAAGATTTCAATAATCTGAGTCCATCTTGACCCATGAAACAGAGTGATTTGCCAAACTTTGGCATAATCTTAAGAATATGGTTCAAGGCAAAACCATAGAGTATTGCCTTGAATTCCGGAAGAAAACAGGTTAAGAGGTAAACAAAATATGGCCCAGCAAGCGACCAAGCTCGTTATTGTCACGGAAAAGTTACTGCTGAAAAAGATCGCCAAAATCATCGACGAAGCCGGTGCGCCCGGCTATACGGTGGTGGATGCGGGTGGGAAAGGCAGTCGCAACGTGCGTTCGTCGGGACAACCCACCGTGTCTGATACCCAGGCGAATGTCAAGTTTGAGATCCTCACCCCCACGCGAGAAATGGCGGTGAAGATTTCTGATGAGGTTGCGGCGAAGTTTTTCGAGGACTATTCGGGGATTTCCTATCTCTGCGATGTGATGGAGGTACTACACGCGCACAAGTTCTAACGCAACATTTATAGCACTAGTCAGAGCGGTTAGGACGTTCAGAGACTCGGAAACAAGGGGCTTAAGCCCCTTGCCTGTCCTAATGCACTTGTTGATTGCTATATAAAGCACTCTGATCGGGGTGTTGCGCCGATCAAGCCCACGAGCTTGGCGGGGGATAGTGTCGATTCCCCTGTACTAGTCAGTTTAATGCATGAGTTGAACGCGCACTGTGGACAATACGACAGTGCGCTTTTTGTCCGATGTTTTTGGGGGGCTGGTTCAGAGCTAATCGGATCTCAAAGTCCCTCTTCCCAACCTGGGAGAGGGATTGAGGGTGAGGGCTATCAACGAAAGCGCACCGTAGTGAATCACCACGGTGCGCTTTCGTTGAAGCCAAGCGTTTGTTCAGACTTCAGGGGTCGGTGCTGGTTGACTGACAAAATTAGCCAGATCCCGGAAAGCCCTCACCCTAGCCCTCTCCCTAGGGGAGAGGGAACTGGAAAAATGGATCGGCTCCCCTCTTCCTAGGGGAGAGGGAACTGGAAAAATGGATCGGCTCCCCTCGCCCTCTGGGAGAGGGGTTGGGGGTGAGGGTTATCAACTTTTATCAGTCAACCAGGGGATCGGTGTCTGCTTAGAAATTCATTTCAGCGGCTTGGACTCGTTCGATTTGTTTCTTCTTCAGGACGAGGAAGAGTTGCGAGAGAGCGATCGCAGCAAAGAAGACGAGCAACCATTGAATGCGCGTCGGGTCTTGGAGCACGATTTCCGCTTCCTCTTGACCGAAGCCGCCCACGTTCGGGTCGCTGGTCAAGGCTTGACCAGATTCAACGGTGTCGCCGGTGGCCACAATCAATTCAGGGCCCGCCGGAACAGCAACATCAACGCTGCCATCAGCCGTATCGATCGTCACGGTCGAACCACCATCCTCGGCCGATGCGATCGCGCTCACCGTACCCGCTGCACTGGCTTTGAACACATTGTTATTGCTCAAATTACCCGCCGGATACACCTGGCCACGGCCACGATTGGCCCCGACATACATGGCGAATTTACCAAAGTGAACGTCCTTATTCGTCGCCGGATCAGGGGACAACACAGGGAACACAATCTCTTGGTATTGTTCACCCGGCAGCGGGCCCACAATCACCACATTTTCTTGATCATCGCGGTAGGGTTGGAAATAGACCCCGCCCACTTCTTCTTTCAATTCTTCAGAGATGCGATCGGCCGGGGCAATCTTAAAGCCTTCGGGAAGCATCACCACCGCCCCCACATTCAAACCCCCTTTGGAGCCATCTCCCAACACCTGTTGAGCGTCCAAATCATAGGGGATTTTGACCACGGCCTTAAACACCGTGTCCGGGGAAACTGCCAGGGGCATTTCCACTTCAGCGGGTTTCGCAGCGAGGTGACAGTTGGCACAAACGATCCGTCCGGTGGCCTCGCGGGGGGTTTCTGGAGCGGTTTCTTGGGCCCAGAATGGATAGGCTGCCGCCGGTTGGGCAGCGAAGCCAAACAGGACAACAGTGGTAAGGGCGACTATTACGAGGGTCTTCGCAGCCCGGCGAATGACAGTACTAAGCAAGTGTTTCATCGGTAACGTTACAAAAAGTCCTACAGCAGAAGGTCATCATCCAGAAATCAATCGCGGTGTTCCCTAGGCCCACCAAGGCTTTTCACCCGTGCGGAAATCGGTTTCCGTCCAAGGGGTGAGAATGACTTTGTCGTCACTCACTTCAGCATGGGCTAACGCTAACGAGAGGGGGGCAGGGCCACGCACCACTTTGCCTTCGTCGTTGTATTGAGACCCATGACAGGGACAGATGAACTTGTTCGCGCTCCCATTCCAGGGAACGACGCAGCCGAGGTGGGTGCAGATGGCGTTTAAGCCGTAGGACTGAATTTCGGATTCTTCGTTGACGATTAGGTAAGTGGGATCGCCTTTGAGTCCTTGACTGAGGGCGCGATCGCCGGGCTTACGGCTGGCGACAAACTCACTAGCGACCACATTGTTACCGAGGGCATCTTTGGCGGTTACGCCACTGCCTGCGCCACCGCTAGAGGGTGGGATAAAATATTTAACGACCGGATATAAGGCCCCTAAGGCTGTGCCGGTAATAGTGCCAAACGTCAGGAGGTTCATGAACTGACGGCGGCCCATGCTGGGGGCATCAGAAGCTGAAATTTGTGTCATAACTCAACGGATCAAGTTTATACTTTTGTTAAGTGTTAGGGGTCTGATGGGTACAATCAGACTGGCTTCGTTGACATCGACAACGCGAGCAGCGTGCAGGTATGGATTAATCAATCATTGCAGCGTAGCAACAACGCTCGATCAGCCATGGAAGTCCTAAGACTCTCGTTAAATTATTACAGAAAAGTTGCATTTACTGGCGATTGATCGCTTCTCAACATGACTGGACACGATCTGCACCAATGGTTACTGGATAAATGGGGGCGTTCTTACGCGCTGCAAGTTCGTCAAACGAAGGGCAAAATGTATGTGCAAGTGATGTGGAAATACAAAGAGCAGGCCTCTTTCCCGATGGATGAGGCGGAATATTCCGCCCATTTGGATGCCGTGGCGAATTATCTCAATGCCTGGGATGCGATCGCCCAAGTCAAAGCCTATCTCGATGCCACCCGCGAACGACCCCGCCTCGGTAAAGCCGTGAGCATCCCCCTGGACTTGGGCGATCGCGCCTCGGAATGGCTCCTCGATGGGATCTAAGCTCCGAATCATTTAGATTCTGCCCAGGCTTCGATACAATACATGGGACTCTTACCCCCACGCCCCGAAGCCCAGGATTATCTCCGCGTTTTTCCCGTTCCTGTTGCACGTCCTACCCCTGTTGCACCCATGGCTACCGCCGACACCAAACCCAAACTTCCCCCCGATCCTGACCTCACCGTCAACGAAATCCCCGACGACGTTGAAATGTCGATCTTTGAACACCTCGAAGAACTACGCCAACGCCTCTTTGTCTCGCTGATTGCCGTCGCGATCGCCTGTGGTGGCAGCTTCGCCGCCGTTCGCCCCCTCGTTGAATGGCTCGAACAACCCGCCCAGGATGTGAAATTCCTGCAACTTGCCCCCGGTGAATTTTTCTTCGTCTCCTTCAAGGTCGCAGGCTACAGCGGGCTGATTATCTCTAGCCCCTTCATCATTTACCAAGCGATTAAATTTGTCCTCCCCGGTCTCACCCGGCGCGAGCGGCGCTTGCTTGGCCCCGCTGTCCTGGGTTCCGGTGTCCTTTTCTTCGCGGGTCTTGCCTTCTCCTATTGGGTGCTCACCCCCGCCGCCTTGAGTTTCTTCATCAGCTACGGTGCGGATGTGGTGGAGCAAGCCTGGTCAATTGAGAGTTATTTTGAATTTGTGCTCGTGTTGATGTTCTGCACCGGGTTAGTGTTCCAAGTGCCGGTGTTGCAGCTTATCTTGGGCCAGCTTGGGATTGTCTCCTCTGGGCAAATGCTCCAAAGTTGGCGCTACGTGATCCTCGTCGCCGTCATCCTAGGAGCCATCCTCACCCCCTCAACCGATCCTGTAACTCAATCCTTGCTTGCGGGCGCGGTGCTCGGTCTCTACTTTGGCGGTATCGGTGTTGTGCGGCTGATGGGTAAATAAACGCTCGAACAGGTCTTCGCCATCGATGACGAGACCTTGGGCGATTTGTTGACGGAGTTCTTGGATGGGTTCACAATTCATTATCGCGAATCGGGGTTAGCGATGTTGCTCCGTAAGGCTACCGCCACCGCAGTACCAGCGGGGCTGGTCGGCTTCGGTGAATTGTTCACCCTTGCGGAGTGTTTCGAGGAGGTTATACATTCCGGTGATGGTGATGTCGGGGTGAATTATTCCGATTATGCAGTCACTCAGTCCAAAAAAAGTTCAAGCTGCTTGCCAGCAACGGGTTGATTCAAAATCACGGGAGAAAAATGCTCCTGAACTAGCCGATTCATGACCCATTTAACTAAAGGTGGCGGCACTGCATTACCGAATAACCTGTATTGGTGATACGGTGGAATTTCTTGACAATGACCATCAGGAAATCCCTGCAATCGGGCGTATTCTACATTGGTCAGTCGTCTATAGTGATTTCCAATTTTATATCTTTCATAGTGACGACTTGTTGTGCTTGTTAGCGTTGGTGCAACACCATTGATTCCGAAAATGGAATAACCCATACGAGCACCACCTTTCTGATTATATAGAATCTCAACACCATTAAAATAACGAAACACCCTTTCACTGTTCTCAATTCTTTTTAAGGTATCTTCTGTAAAGAAAAACGTAAGGTTAGGGCTTTCTTCAAGAATATGGTGCAACCGAATCTCAGGATGAATGCAACACGGTGGATGTTTGACCTCTTGATCAATAACAAAGTTTTTCCAGGCTAATCCCCAAGACTTGAATTTATTTTGGTGTTCTATAATTGTTTGAATACTATCAGACTTGAATTTAACTGGATAGTTTGGATTTCGTTTCAATTCTTGATCATTCTGATAAAGATATGAGCGAAGATCACCATTCCTATATCCCACAAGAATGACCCTTTCTCTGTATTGTGGCAGTCCAAACCAGATGGTGTTCAAAACACGCCACTCAACTAAATATCCAGCTTGAGTTAATGAATCAAGAATAGTTTTGAAATGACGACCTGAATCCATTGACAGTAAACGTTTGACATTCTCCAAAACAAAAAATTTCGGCTTTTTCTCATATAAAATTCTGACTATTTCCGAAAATAATGTTCCCCGTGGATCACCTATGCCCATTTTCTTCCCGGCACTTGAAAAGGGCTGACAAGGAAATCCAGCAGTTAAAATATCATGATTTGGGATACTGTTTAAAACATTGCGAATGTCACCTTGATAAAAATTTTCTCTTCCAAAGTTTTTCGTATACACAACGGCAGCCCTTTCTTCTATATCATTCGCCCAAACTGTTCTAATATTTAATGCATCGGCAGCAACCCGAAAACCGCCAATGCCACAAAAAAGCTCCACTGTTTTTAACACGGTTTCTGATGCCTTCTTTTTCATTTTGTGATTTTAATGCAAGGAATCAAGACCAATCTCTGTTCCAGCAAGCTCTATGGCTCGACTATATTGTAATCGCCATTGCAATGCGTTGGAAATCGTTAGAAAGCCTTGACAAGGATGATTTTCACAAATTTCTTCCGCAAGATTATAGGCTCCAACTTCATCTACTGGCAAGTTCTTCTCAATCAGGCAAGCCATAACATCATCTAGGTTGCCATTATTCTCTAAAATCGATCGCAAGGAAGATGTCAGTTGATAATCAGCCGTTTGGTCTTTGTGTATGAAAATGGCTTTCTGTATGTTAAGTATGCTAGTTTGAGTTTTCTGATCATCTGATTTCTCATACACAAAAATCAAAAGATGATATCCGAGTCCATAAACCTTCTGTCTAGCAGAGCGAAATGGACAAGATGACTGTGGTTGACGAATGCTCGTCACTTTAATATCAACTTCTAGATCCGGCATGTCGATGCCATTTGCAGAGTTTCCAGTCTGAAACTGGTAGCCGCTGGATCTTAAATAATTTTGAAATTTATGCTCGACATACGTTCCGATCGATTTTCCATTATCCATTCCATACAAGCTAGGTTCATGATGTTGGCTCTCTTGTATTGCAAACTTTCTGGCTTCTTGTTTTAAGTTTTGTAATGTAATGATTGTCATGTTGTGTGACGAAGCGATTGATCTAGAGCAGAACAATACATTTTAGAATAGTCTTTAGATTGATTGTGGTATCCGCGTCGCGATTTTTTCCGGGTTCCGCGCCTGGGGATCGGTGAGAATATCCACAAATAACGCGAACATGTCCGGTTGCCGTCACGCCGCCCAGAAAGTCTGACCCCAAACGTTCCAGTTTTGCTCCTCGTGTCATGGCTCTGCCGTGACACGCGCCTTGAGCGGCTCCGCCGCCTGGGGAGGAGGCAGAGCCTCCAATTAGCATTACTTGGCAGAGCCAAGTAACGAGATTTTAAATTTGTCCTCCCTGGTCTCACCCGGCGCGAGCGGCGGCTGCTTGGCCCCGCTGTTCTGGGTTCCGGTGTCCTTTTCTTTGCGGGTCTTGCCTTCTCCTATTGGGTGCTCACCCCCGCCGCCTTGAGTTTCTTCATCAGCTACGGTGCAGATGTGGTGGAGCAAGCCTGGTCAATTGAGAGTTATTTTGAATTTGTGCTCGTGTTGATGTTCTGCACCGGGTTAGTGTTCCAAGTGCCGGTGTTGCAGCTTATCTTGGGCCAGCTTGGGATTGTCTCCTCTGGCCAAATGCTCAAAAGTTGGCGCTACGTGATCCTCGTCGCCGTCATCCGAGGAGCCATCCTCACCCCCTCGACCGATCCTGTAACTCAATCCCTCCTCGCAGGCGCGGTACTCGGTCTCTACTTTGGCGGTATCGGTGTTGTGCGGCTGATGGGTAAATAAACGCTCGAACAGGTCTTCGCCATCGGTGACGCGACCTTGGGCGATTTGTTGACGGAGTTCTTGGATGGGTTCACAATTCACTGCCGCCTATAGAAACCGGGTTTCAGGGAGGTTGTAGCGAGGAAGGGAGGGGATGGGGGCAACCCGTGTCTGGGTTGTGCTGGTTTGATCTTGCGACTATGTAATGATGCTCCAGGAGTCGCACTACAATTAAAGTTGTTTTCCGTCACGCAAATCAGTTATGGCTTGGCAGTCGGGTCAATCTCTCTATGGCGATCGCTACACGATCCGCAAAAAACTAGGGCAAGGGGGTTTCGGTATCACCTATCTTGCTGAGGATGGGCAAGGGCAGCAGGTGGTGATCAAGACCCTCACGGATGAGATCATGAACAGTCTGGATGATACGGGCGATCATGATAAATTTTTACGGGATTTTGAGAAGGAAGCCCTCAGTCTGGCACTCTGTCGCCATCCCCACATTGTCCAGATCGACAATTTTTTCACGCATCAGGGGTTCCCCTGTATTGTGATGGAATATGTTGAGGGGTTAGATTTGGGGAAACGGTTGAGGCAGCAGGGCGCGTTGCCGGAAACGGAGGCGGTGCGGTATATGCAGCAGGTGGGCGATGGGTTGCGGGTGATTCACCAGAAGGGGCGGTTACATCGAGACATTAAGCCCCAAAACATAATGGTGCGGGCGAATACCCAAGAAGCGGTTTTGATTGATTTTGGTATTGCGCGGGAGTTTTTGCCCGATGTCACTCAGACTCAAACGGCCATCTTAACGCCTGGTTTTGCGCCGATTGAGCAATATAATGAGCAGGCACGACGGGGTGAGTTTACGGATGTGTATGCGTTGGCGGCAACGTTGAGCACGTTGATCACGGGGGCGAATCCGCCGCCTTCATTTACGCGGGTGGTGAAAGACTGCTTTCAGGTTCCCCAGAATTGTAGTGCGGCGGTGCGGGCGGCGATTGAGCAGGGAATGGCGATTCCACCGGAGGATCGCCCCAAGACAGTAACAGCGTGGCTGAAATTGTTGCCGTCTCCCAAGGTACAGCCTCAGCAATCTCCACCACAGCCCCAACCCTCCCCGCTTCAGGTTCCGGCACGGTATCAACGCTTAGCGGAATTACTCAAGGCGGGGGATTGGCGGGGAGCGGATGAAGAAACATACAAACAAACGCTGGCGGTGGCCAACTGTATTGAGGAAGGCTGCTTAGATATTGAGTCTATTGAGAAGTTCCCCTGTGAGGATTTACGCGCCATTGATCAGCTTTGGGTGCATTACAGCAAGGGGCGTTTTGGGTTCAGTGTCCAGAAGCGGATTTATCAGGCGTTAGGCGGAACCAGGGAGTATGATCCAAAGGTCTGGGCAGCGTTCGGGGACGCGGTGGGTTGGAGAAAAGGAGAATCCTGGTTTGCTGAAGACCTTACTTTTAACACCAAAGCAGACAAGGGACACCTCCCAGTTAAAGTAGTAGGGGCTTTGGGGTTTTGGTCTGGAGGAGGGTATGGGGAGTGGGAAGGTATCTCTTCTCTCGCGTCGAGACTTGTAGGTTGTAATATATAAGAGTTACAGACTTTTTTTCAAGAATCATTAACTCGTTAATTCCCACGAAGTTATGCAGGGTCTGGCTTTTCGATGCCTGGTGCTCGAAAAATGAGTTCTTGGCTCA
>NZ_JAQMTY010000049.1 GCF_028330765.1 Spirulina subsalsa CS-330
CCAACCGCCCAGGGCCATGTAGGCGCAGGGGAACAGTAGCAAACCAGACCATCCGATGAAGACGAAGCGATCGCGCTTGAGCCAGTCATCCACTGAGTCAAACCAGCCTCGCTCTTGTGTTCTTCCAACAGCTATGGTCATTTCGATTAAAATCTCCGAAAAGTAAACAGACAAGTTCCCCCTAGGGGAGAACGTTGAGAAAATGTAATAAGGGCAGCACAGAGTATATCTGCACCTAGGATCAAGAAAATTTACGTTTCTTCACTTAATTATAATAAATCATCCGTTTTTTGCACGGCTATTCTCAGAATTAAACAAAACCTTAAGATATTGGGGATCACATTGATCAGGTCGTGTTTGAGAATGGACGGTGTTGATCCTAATGGGTGCAGGGGGTTCAGGGCAAGCTGGGGATCGACTTGTGGGAACCAAGATTCCCGCCATGTTCGATAATGGTTCTGGTAAGCCTGTAGTATCCCCATTTTTTTCATGTTCAGCATTGACGTAATTCTGAAGTATTCGCCGATCCCTGTTGCCGTGCAACGCAAGGAAAAAGACGCAGCCCATGGGGTCTATCACCAGATTCGCGAAGCGATGCAAGCGAATCCGCCCTATCCGATTGAACTGTCCTGTGAAAAGCAACCGGATAAGTTGGTGACGATTATGAGCGACCAAGTGAGTGCTGTGATGGTGGCAGAAAAGACGGCCGGATCAACGGGTCGGGTGACGGGCTTTTTGGGCATTGGGAGTGAGGGCAGTTGAGGGAGGTCACCTCACAGGGACAAGAGCCAGCGATCGCAGTTAATCAGGTCAATTTTGGCTGGCGATCGCAGCATCCGATCTTGCAGGATTGTTCCTTGAGCATTCCTCGCGGTGAATTTTGGATGTTGTTGGGGACGAACGGCAGCGGTAAGTCTACGCTGCTGAAGCTTCTGGCTGGACTCTTAACCCCCCAAGCGGGCGCGATCGCCGTACAGCAACCCGTGGGCTTTGTGTTTCAAAACCCCGATCATCAATTGGTGATGCCGACGGTGGGGGCAGATGTGGCCTTTGGTTTGGTCAGTGAGCGCCTGTCGGAGGCGGAGGTGGTGACGCGGGTGCGGGAGGCCTTGGCAGCGGTTAACCTGCTGGAGTTTCAACGCCGCCCGATCTACGCCCTCAGTGGGGGACAAAAGCAGCGAATTGCGATCGCCGGTGCGATCGCCCGCCATTGCGAAGTGCTGATTCTCGATGAACCCACCGCCCTCCTTGATCCAGACACGCAAATTGAACTGGTGCAGCAGGTGCGGCAACTGGTGAACAATCGGGGCTTAACCGCCCTATGGGTTACCCATCGTCTCAATGAGTTGGACTATTGCGATGGGGCGGTGCTGCTGCAACAGGGGCGAATTGTGGATCAAGGCGATCCCCAACGGCTCAAGCAGGCGTTAATGCATTAGCTGCGATCGCCCCCCTTCGCCTTCACAATCCGTAACGTTTTAGAATGGAAGACATGAAAACCCTGTCACTCGTGAAGCTATGACTGCTGCTGTTGTCATCGACCATCTCCAAAAACGCTACGGCGACACCGAGGCGGTTAAAGATATTTCATTCACCGTCGAGCGGGGGGAGATTTTCGGACTCCTCGGCCCCAACGGTGCGGGCAAAACCACCACAATCCGCTGCCTCTGTACGCTGGCTAAACCCGACGCAGGGCGGATTGAAGTCTGCGGGGTGTCTGTCATTGACCAACCCCGCCAAGCCCGACGACGCTTGGGCTACGTTGCCCAGGAAGTGGCCCTCGATAAGGTGCTGACTGGGCGCGAACTGCTCGAACTCCAAGCCGCCCTCTACCATCTTCCCCGCTCCACCGCCCAAGAACGGATCGCCCAACTGATCGAACTCCTCGCTCTCACACCCTATGCGGATCAGAAAACGGGAACCTATTCCGGGGGATTACGCCGTCGGTTGGATTTAGCGGCGGGCTTACTGCATCGGCCGGAGTTGTTGGTATTGGATGAGCCAACGGTGGGCCTTGATATTGAAAGCCGCTTGATTGTCTGGGAGTTTTTGCGACAGTTGCGAGATGCCGGGACAACAGTATTAATGACGAGCCATTACCTCGAAGAAATCGATGCCTTGGCGGATCGGTTGGCAATCATTGACGGGGGGAAGGTGTTGGCGGAGGGGACGGCTTCTGAGTTAAAGGATCGCGTCGGGGGCGATCGCGTTACCCTCCGGATTCGGGAATTTGCCACCGATGCCGAAGCCGCCCAAGCCCAAGGGACATTACAGGATTTAGCCTTTGTGGAAAGCGTGATCATCAACACCGCCCAAGGCAATTCCCTCAATTTGGTTGTGCAACGCAACTGCAACCCCCTTACCCAAATTGAAAAAACCCTCAGCGAGATCGGCTTGCCCACCTTTAGCCTCGCTCAATCGCGCCCCAGCTTAGATGATGTTTATCTCGCGGCCACGGGTCGCACGCTAATGGATGCCGAATTGGCCGCCGCCAGTTCACGGGATCTCAAAAAAGAGAAAAAACAGGCCATGAAAGCGTCCTAACCCCAATCAGGCAAGGGGCTTTAGCCCCTTGTTTTCCAAGGTATCGACCTGATTTAGACTCGCGATCAAGACTTACGCATTTCGGAGCAATTCACTATGAGTCAATCCATCTCACCGTCCCCGTTTAATCTCGCGCCCACGGCGGCAGACGCACCGGAACCGAGCGCGATCGCCGAATTTAGCCAAGAAACCCTCGCCCTCACGAAACGTTTATTCATCCAACTGCAACGCCGCCCCTCCACGCTAATGGCGGGGGTGATTCAGCCGTTGATGTGGCTTGTTTTGTTTGGCGCACTGTTCTACAATGCGCCGCAAAATCTCTTTGGCGATGATGTGAATTATGGGCAGTTCCTCGCGCCGGGGGTAATCGTCTTTACGGCGTTTTCCGGGGCATTGAATGCGGGCTTACCCGTCATGTTTGACCGCGAATTTGGCTTTCTCAATCGGCTCCTCGTCGCGCCCCTATCCTCGCGCTATTCCATCGTGGCAGCCTCGACGATCTACATTATCAGCCTCGCTTTTTTGCAAACGGCGGTGATTGTGGGGGCGAGTGCGGTTTTGGGAGCGGGGATGCCGAGTTTGTTGGGACTCGGTGCGATCGCGCTCATCGTCTTCTTAATCGTCCTGGGGGTAACGGCCCTGAGCTTAGGCCTCGCCTTCGCCCTGCCCGGTCACATTGAACTGATCGCCGTTATTTTCGTCACCAACTTGCCCCTACTCTTCGCCAGTACCGCCCTCGCCCCCCTGTCGTTCATGGCTCCGTGGCTCAAGTGGATCGCGGCGCTGAATCCCCTCACCTACGCGATCGAGCCGATTCGGTATCTCTATTTCAATAGTGATTGGTCGCTGGGGAGTGTGGTGATGGCTGCCCCCTGGGGTGAGATGAATTTTGCAGTGATGTTGGCGGTGTTGCTCGGTTTTGATGCGATCGCCCTCCTCCTGATTCAGCCCCTCCTCCGTCGTCGCTTTGCCTAACGCCTCGGCTGAAACTCTTTACACTAGACAGCAGTGATCCAGATGCGATCGCTGCTGTTTTCATTTCATCCTGTTTAGTCCTGAATCAATGATGTTTTCTCCTCGTCCCCAACGCATCGAACCCCAACCCGGCCAAGAATCCGTCTGGGACTATCCCCGACCTGCGATCGCGCAACCCAGCACCAAACATATTCAAGTGATCTGCAACGGTGTGGCGATCGCCGACAGCCGCAACACGATCCGCGTTTTGGAAACCAGCCACCCCCCGGCGTATTACATCCCGATCGCGGATATACAAATGCAATATTTCAGCCTCACTCCCCATCATTCCCTCTGTGAATGGAAAGGCGTGGCGAACTACTACACGATCACCGTCGGTGATACCGTCTTGCCCAATGTCGCTTGGCAATACCCCGAACCAACCGAAAGTTTCAACGCCATTCGGGATGCGATCGCCCTCTATCCCAGCCGGATGGAAGCCTGCTACGTCGATGGCGAAAAAGCCCAAGCCCAAGCCGGAGATTTTTACGGCGGCTGGATCACCTCCGACATTGTCGGCCCCTTCAAAGGTGGCAGCGGCACTTGGGGCTGGTAAGCCGTCCTAATCCATCAACAACAGAAAAGGGAACTGCAAAAGCGGTTCCCTTTTCTTATTACTGATCCTTCAGAATCATGTTGAGAGCGTCATACCTCAGCTTAGAAGCTGAAGATCGTCCGCAGCACAGCCGCGTACATCGTGTCGTTAGATTCACGACCTTCGGGGTTGAAGACAGCGAAGAACGCCGGAGCCAACTGAATATTGTCCGTAACATCGAAGCGATATTCAATATTCGCCATCAACGCAGAGGAATCATCATCAGGCGTTGCGCCTTGAACACGAGCAGCCGTGGGCAACTGACCAAAGCCAAGACGTAACACATCAGCTTCTTGGAAGAGGTCGGGGAAAGACACGTTGAACGCCCAGTTCCAGATATTTGCTGATTCACCTTTATTAATCAGATAAGGACCAGTCGCGGAGCCCACTTCAGCGAACGCTTCAGTGTAGCCCAACCAACCACTCACATTGATGCTGTCGCTCACATCATAGGAAGCAGAGAGGTGGTAGTGGTTTGCCGAAGTTGCTGTATCAGCAAACGGCGTAATTGCTTTGCTGGTGCCTGCGCTGCTGAGGGCAACCTCGCCACCCGGAGCAAAGGTACGAGCATAACCCAATGCCAATTGCAGCTTATCGAAGTCGGCGTTTAACTGAATCGGCAGGGCAATGTTACCGCCGAACAGCCCGCGAGTCGCGTTGTTGGCTTGGGCACTGAAGAACCCAACGTCAATGCCGAAGGTGTCATTGATCATGTAGTTGGCGGCAACCGCAGCAGTTCCCGTCCCGTGGGTATCGTGGAACGCGGTGTTGTAGGCATTCCCGATGGGCACATCGTCGTAGGAGTAAGGAGCGGTGCTGCCAGCATCAAAGATGTCGTCAATAAAGGCACCTCGCGCCACGACATGCAACATTAGCTTGTCATTAGCAGGAAAGCGATACCACACTTTGTCAACGTTGACGGTATTATCTTCATTACCATATGCGTTCAAGCTCGCGTTGGCCGTTCCCAGGTTACCGCCAGAGAAAGATCCATTTAGGGCATTACTGGTATCAAGGCGAGTTCGTAAGCGGTCTTTACCCGTGAAGCTGGTGTCGAAGGCTAACCGAGCACGGTAGTTGAACGTCAGTTCATCGTTTACTGGCAAGCCAGCCGTGCCGCCCCAGGGTACACCGAGCGTCCAGACAACTTGACCGGCGAGTTTGGTGGTGGTGGAGAATTGGTTGTCTTCGAGGAAGGCAACGCGGGATTCAAGGTTATCAACACGAGTGCCGAGCATGGCGAGTTCAGCTTCAAACTCTTCCATGAGGCGGCTCATGGTTTCGAGGTCTTCTTTGGTGGCGAAATCGGCGGTGGTTTCTGCGATGAGACGCTCGATTTGTTGAAGACAAGCATTCAAACCTGCGGCAAACTCGTAGCGGGAGAGAGCGCGGTTACCCCGGTAGGTTCCGTTGGGATACCCCTTGAGACAGTCGTAGCGGCGCACAAGGTCATCGAGGGCTTGGAATGCCCAGTCACCGGGGGAAACATCGCTGAATTGAGATGCACCGGTCAGGCCTTGGCCCATGGAGCTGGTGCCTTCAGCACTGTAGGCTTCAATTTGTTGCAACAGGTCGTTCGCAGAAGTTTCGCTGCTGAAGCTTTGAGCCAGAGCATCACCGGAAACTAACAGGGCTGCACTGAGCGCAGCCGGAGTAACGAATAAGGCTTTTTTCAAATTCTTGGACATTGACTTTCCTCACACTATGGCCGTGGAATACACGATGGTTAACGTGCTTGAGAGCTTTAGTTATACCAACTAATCGTGACTTGCAGCTTTACAACTTTAAAGATATGCAATTTAGCGATTAGGTCGATGGAACTTGAGCATGAGTAATAGGACTCATATGGGCTAGATGTTAATTATTATGTTGAAGTCTGTCAAGCTAAACGTAAGTTTTTCTTGACGTTCCTTGGATTGGTTGCTGGGTTTTGGTTGGGGGGAAGTGGTGGCGATCGCAGGCCTCGTCATGATTTTGCGGGGAGCAGGGACGGCAGGGGAACCCCCGGAAAGAATGTCTGATCAGTCTGATCAGTCTGAAGACCGTGATTTAAGATCTAGGGTGAGGGCTGGTGATTATCTCGCAGGTTAAATGAGTATAAGTACTGATAATCTTGACATGACACAGGACACAGTGGCAATGGAGTGGGTTGAAGGCTTGGTGGATCATTGGCGATCGCATCTGGAGGCTGAACACCCGGCACTGCGCCTGGCCAAACGTCAGAGCATTGTGCAGTGGCTGCTGGGCGATGATGTGGATCGCCTGTTAGAACTGGATGCCACCTACCGACGGATTACGGCCCAATCGATGGACTATCGCTATCGGATTCTCTGTCAGCGATATTTAAACAAAAGTCCGGGCAAAGCGTATCAAAACCTGATTCAACGGTTAGGGTCGTTGATGGTGGTGCGCAACAAAATTCGTACCTGGGTTGCCTTGAGTCGCGATCGCCATCGTGCTGTTGCGGATGTGTTGCAGGAGGTGATTCAGGAAATGCTCAACAGCGATCGCTACCTGCAAACCTCCATTGCGTTCATTGCCCAATGCACCCCGGAGCCAACGTTACGCAACGCCCTACTGTTGGCCAGCATCGAAGAATATTGCATGCGCCCGATCCGTAATCAACCGTTGCTGGTGTATCGGTTTGTCAATTATCTACGGCGATCGCAGCGGGGGGGAATGACCCAAGTGCCCCAAGCCGAACGGATTAAGATGATTTCCGAAGAGATCAGCCTCGATGAGGGGGAATCCTCCGTGAGTCTGTTTGATACGGAGGCGGTGAGTGATTATCAGACGGCGCAGGAATGGGAAGAGCAGCAGGTGATGCGCCAGGCGGTGCAACAGGAATTTGAAGACTATCTTCGCGAGCATGTTGAACCCTTGGCGGTGGACTGGTTGCGGCTCTATTTACAGGGCAATTCCCAAGAAGCGATCGCCCAAGACCTGCAACTTCCCGTTAAACAGATTTATCGACTCCGGGAAAAAGTCAGCTACCATGCCGTGAAAATTTTTGCCCTCAAAGGCCGTCCGGAATTAGTGGCTAATTGGCTGCAAGTGTCTATCCATGACCATAATCTCGGTTTAACGTCCTCTCAATGGCAACGGTTTTGGGACGAATTAACCCCACAACAGCAGCAACTGGTCGCCAAGCTCAAAATGTCCGAACCCATCGAAAACATTGCCAACGATCTGAACCTCAAGAAATCCCAAGTCATGTCAGAGTGGGGCAAAGTCTACCAAAAGGCCCAAGAGCAACGCACCGTGGACTAGCGTTGTTCAGCTTATTCTCTGGCCGTGAACCCCTTAGAGGTTGTCTAAAAAGTGTCTTGAATAGAGAGGCAAGGGGCTTAAGCCCCTTGTTTCCATTGAGTGAGGCTCATGATTTGGATCTGAGTTTAACTTTTCAAACAGCCTCTTAGGCGGAGGTGAAAAGGTTGTGAAAGTATGGCCCCGCGATCGCAATCAAGCCGGATCGCAATCGATCTAGATGAATCGAGGGTAACTCCCCCGATCGCTCCCCAAGGGCTTCAGACTACGGGTAAACCCACCTGGGGCAGAAGGCGACAGTGAAAAATCTGCTCAAAGGCTAGGATCACCTGGGCCCGCACCTGCGCCATGGTCACCTCCGGCACAAACTGCACTAACGATCCCACGGCGCGATCGCGAATCCCACAGGGCACAATCTGCTCAAACCCCGCTAAATCGGGGCAGACATTGAGGGCAAACCCATGCATCGTGATCCACCGCTTCACCTTAATCCCGATCGCTGCCACCTTCACCCCCTCCACCCAAACCCCCGTTAACCCCGGAACCCGCTCCCCCTGCACCCCAAAAGCGGCCAAGGTTTGAATGATCACCGCCTCCAATTGGCGCAAATACCAATGGAGATCCGGCTGATGGCGACAGAGGTTCACAATGGGATAGCCCACCAACTGCCCCGGACAATGGTAGGTCACTTCGCCGCCGCGTTCGGTGCGATGCAACGCAGCAGGGCTGTGGGCTGGGTCAAACTTGAGATGGTCTAAGGTGCTGCCGGTTCCGAGGGTATAGACCGGCGGATGTTCGACTAAGAGGAGGACATCGGCAAGGGCAGGATTGTCTAAGCGGGCTTTGAGGAGCGATCGCTGCCATTGCCAAACCGTCTGATACTCCAAACAATCCAGTAGGTAGAGGTAACAACCGGGTAACGAGTCCGTCATAAGCGTGGAGATGGAACCGGCATTTTGTCAAGGACTATCACAGGATGCAAAGGATGGTAAAGAGAAGTCAAGAGGTTACGTTCTCCAGAATACAAAGTGCTAGGGTAAAAGTATAGAGATCAATGATTAAGGAGTAAGCCAGAGTCACCCTTAAGGAGATTGAATCATGGTTGCAAAGTTCAGTTCAATCGTGATGATGAGGTTAGCCTCTCATGAGCATCGTTCCACTCATTCATCCTTAAACGTTGGCACAGTAGCAGCAAAAGAGGTCAAGACATCACAACCCCTCGGATGATCCTGTTACGTCACGACTGTTGATCGGAACGCCTGTATAAGTTTTTACTGTCGTCCATCTAGTCCATATTTACATTTAATTTACTAGACTGGTTCGACTTCCATCCTACACAATGGAGTAGTTCAAATATGAAGCTTTTAATCCAGGGCAATAATATTACTGTTACGGATTCGATTCGTGATTATGTGCAACAAAAGCTGGAGAAAGCTGTCAAACATTTTCAAGGTATCACCACTACGATTGATGTGCATCTTTCCGTAGCGCGTAATCCCCGCATCAGCAACAGTCACTCCGCAGAGGTGACGGTTCATGCGAATGGGACGGTGATCCGTGCGCAAGAAAACAGCGCCGATTTGTATGCCAGCATTGACCTTGTTGCAGATAAGATCACGCGGCAGCTTCGCAAGTATAAAGAGAAGCACCTGCATAAAACTCAATCCCAGCCGAAAACAGCAGTTCGCCTTGATGAGCAGGTTTTAACAGAAGACCTGATTGGCGATCGCGCTCCGGAACTGCCGGCAGAAGTGGTGCGGATGAAGTACTTTGCGATGCCGCCCATGTCCGTTGAAAATGCCCTGCATCAGCTTCAATTGGTTGATCACGACTTCTATGTGTTTCTCAATGAGGAAAGCAATGAAATTAATGTGATCTACAGTCGAAATCATGGCGGGTTTGGGGTGATTTCGCCCCGCAATGGTAACCATGCTAGTAATGGCAAAACCCCCGCTGATTCCGCAGCCCAGATCAACGCATAACCTGGCATCGGACGAGTGACCGAGTCCAAATTCAGAGCCAGAGAAAAGAGTGAGCCATGGCTCACTCTTTTCTCTGGTCATGTTACACGGTTCATATTGCATGAGTAGCCCCAGAGCTGGTTGACTGACAAAATTAGCCAGATCCCGGAAAGCCCTCACCCTAGCCCTCTCCCTAGGGGCTACTGCTTATACACAAACTGCTCTTAACGATGTTCACCTTCTCTCGATCCCCCCTAGCCCCCCTTAAAAAGGGGGG
>NZ_JAQMTY010000050.1 GCF_028330765.1 Spirulina subsalsa CS-330
CACTAAAATCACCACCACTGGCCTCGGCCCCGTCCAAGTTGGGATGACGATCGCCGCTGCCGAAGCGGCGACCGGCCAAACCTTCACCCAAAGATCCAGCGGCGGCGAGGAATACGGCTGCTTGTACTACACCATTGAGGGGTTTGAGGATGTTTCCGTCATGGTGACAGACGGCACGATCGCACGGGTGGAAGTTCTCGCCGCCGGGATGACAACCCTCAGCGGCGCTCAGGTGGGTGACAGTGCCGAGAGAATTCGCAACCTGTACCCAGGCCAAATTGAAAGCGAACCCCACGAATATGTCCCCAGTGGCGAGTATTTAATTTTTGTCCCCCAAGAGGACGCTAGTCAGGATTACCGGGTCATTTTTGAAACCGATGACACCGGAACCGTCACGATGATTCGGGCCGGTCGCTTACCGGAAGTGGGCTACATCGAAGGGTGTGTTTAATCTGATGGGGAATGCTCAGGTTGGCCAAGGGGCGATCGCGCCATCCTAGAGCACAAAATACACCGAAGCCCAAAACAAGCCATCCACCACGAGGGTACTCAACACCGCGCCACTAAACACCCAGGCGGCGAGGGAGGGGCGTTTCAAGGGCACACAGCCCAACGCCAGCAATAAACCAATCAACAGCAGAGCGCAGCCCAGCCCCCAGGGGGTTTCCATCTTAGCCACGGCTTCACGCAGGATGATCGAAATACTTTCCGGGGGGGCATCGATGGCCTGCCGCCAATAGGGAATCAAGTCGGTGAGGTAGAAATAGCCGTCGGTGATCGCTGTGCCCACCAACGAGCCGAGATAGAAGCTATGGCCAATCTTGCCCCAACCGTGACGAATGCCCCAAATCGCAATCGGAAGCGCGATCGCTTCAATGGGCAGATGCATCAACGGTTCACTGCGCCACCACCCCCAATACAGCGATCCCGCCAGCCAACTCCAACTAAACCCCTGCACGAGATCGCCCCACCACCGTTGCGGATACCGAGCGGATAGCCACCAGGCCAACACCCACAGCCCTCCCGTTAACAACAAACTCAGCACCGGAAACCAACGGACTAAGGGCGCTTGGATAAACACAGGCACCGAAACGAGGAAACAGGCCCAGCCAAAGGCTTGCCAGCGGTTTTGTTTGACGGGGGTGGTGTGAGGCGCATCCAAGTCAACACCAAGAAAGAACCAAGTGAGTTCAAACAACGGTTTAGGGGGGTGTTATAAATCTTTACCTCATTAAGATAGCACGTTTCTTTCGGTGGACTCAAGAGGGGGTATAGAGACAACGCCTGATCTGGTAAGGCATTAGGGGATACCCCCCCAGGGGGGAAGGGTTCAGATTGGCCAGGAGGGGCGATCGCTGCCTCGATCACAAAAAAGCAAGAAGCGATCGCCCCTTGCTTTTTTACTCACATCGGCCATGGTTCAGTCATGCCAACGGATGGGCCGAGTTAGCCCGCCGCTGACCGTGCTTCAGCCGCTTCATCCGGATGAATCCCCAGACGAGTCAGGTTGATCCGGCCCCGCGAGTCAATTTCGCGCACCTTCACCACCACTTCATCGCCCACGGCCACTTCATCTTCCACTTTGCCGACACGATAGTCCGCCAGTTGGGAAATGTGAATCATCCCCTCTTTCCCCGGCAGAATTTCCACAAACGCCCCGATCTGGATAATCCGGGTCACTTTGCCGAAATACACCTCGCCTTCGTGGAGCTTGCGAGTCATCCCCTCAATAATCCGCTTGGCCATCGCTGCGCCTTCGGGATCATTACAGTAGATCGTGACATTGCCATCATCGGCAATATCAATCTTGGCTCCACTTTGTTCCGTGATGCCCTTGATCATCTTGCCCCCTGGCCCAATCACCAACCCGATCAGGTCAGGATCAATCTTGATCGAGAGGAGTCGCGGCGCGTAGGGCGAGAGTTCGGCGCGGGGGGTATCAATCACCGCCAGCATTTTTTCGAGGATATGGAGCCGTCCGGCCTGGGCCTGTTCCACGGCTTGTTTAATCACATCCATGGACAGACCGGTGATTTTCATGTCCATTTGCAGGGCGGTGATCCCGTTCTCCGTCCCGGCGACTTTGAAGTCCATGTCCCCTAGGAAATCTTCAATGCCTTGAATATCCGTCAGGACGCGCACTTCATCCCCTTCTTTGATCAACCCCATCGCTGTCCCGCTGACGGGTTTTGTGATCGGCACACCGGCATCCATCAGAGCGAGCGTCGAGCCACAAACGGAACCCATGGAGGTAGACCCATTGGAAGACAGCACCTCCGAGACGACCCGGAGCACATAGGGGAAATCATCGCGGGAGGGCAAGACCGGCAAAATCGCCCGCTCCGCCAACGCCCCGTGACCCACTTCCCGACGACCGGGCGATCGCATCGGTCGCGTTTCTCCCACGGAATAGGGGGGGAAATTGTAATGGTGGAGGTAATGCTTCTGGGTGTCCGGATGGAGATCGTCCATTTCCTGAGCATCATTGGGCGTGCCCAAGGTCGCCAGGGACAACACCTGCGTTAACCCCCGTTGGAACAGACCCGACCCATGCACCCGGGCGGGCAACACCCCCACTTGGCAACTGATCGGCCGCACTTCATCCAGTTTGCGGCCATCCACCCGTACCCCATCTTTGATGATCTGCTGGCGCATCAGGGTTTTGGTCAGGGCTTTAAACACTTTGCCCACGGCCTTCCCATCGGCTTCGGCGGCAACGCGCACCGGGTCATCTTCGGGCAAGGTGGCGATTTTTTCCACCACTTCGGCGGCTTTAATCGCATCTAAGGCCTCATCCCGTGCGGGTTTGCCGAGATCAAACTGACGCAACACGCCTTCAATCCCTTTGGTGGCCTGTTTTGCGACAAAGTCCGCCAGGGCAGAATCGGTGACGGGGGCTTCAGCTTGGACTAATTCCAGCCCAAGATCCGCCATTAACTCCCGTTGGGCCGCGATCAGATCCTGTACGGCTTCGTAGCCAAATTCGATCGCTTCGATGATGTCCTGTTCTGGCAATTGATTCGCGCCCGCTTCCACCATCACCACGCCGTCCGGGGTTCCGGCCACGACTAAATCTAAATCGCCGTCTTCAATTTCTTTAAACGTCGGGTTAATGATAAAATCATCCCCTACAAGCCCGACTCGCACGGCTGCCATTGGGCCACAAAACGGGATTTGTGCCAAGATGACAGCAACGGATGCACCCGTGACCGCCAAAATATCCGGCGGAACTTGCTCATCCATTGAGAGGGTGGTGGCGACGATTTGAATATCATCTCGGAGCCACTGGGGAAATAGGGGACGCAGCGGACGGTCAATTAAACGGCTCGTCAAGGTTACTTTTTCGGGCGGTCTGCCTTCTCGGCGCAGAAATCCCCCTGGAATCCGACCCGCAGCATAGAGTCTTTCTTCGTAATCAACCAAGAGGGGGAGAAAGTCAATGCCTTCCCGACCGGTAGAGCGTGTTGCGGTGACTAAAACTGCGGTTTCTCCAGATTGAATCAGTACTGAGCCACCAGCCTGCGGAGCAAGTAGTCCAGTCTGGAGCCGAATATCCCGTCCATCGAAGGATATCGACTTGTTAAATTCTTGCATCTTGTGTGCTTGTCCTTTCTTACTTCATATTTCCTTCTTCTGTAGGCAATCCTAGCACTTTAGTCTCGCCCTGAGACAATGGCGCAGGGGTTGGTACTCTTCCGCAATACCTTAGAAAACGACTGGCAACAGCAACGATGGCAATTTTACATGGGAGTTGGATTTGCAAGCCTTCGGAGAGTTATTTCTTTCTATGGGGGGAAACCTGGCGTTTGGCGGCTCCCACGCGGACGGAAGCTCCGGTGGAGGTGGCGACCCATCCGGCGGCAATGTCGGGCCCGAAATTACAGGATTATGTGCGATCGCGCTCCTTTTGGCCCGCTGAGTTAACAACGGATCTGCCGATCTGTCGGGAAATTTTTGCGCTACCGAGTCGAGGCGATCGCCCCTCTGCCCGTCGCCGTTCGCGGTCGGACTCCGCTGAACTGTTGCCGGTGCTGTCGGGAGATGAGCAAGACATTAGCGATATTGGCAAGTTACCCCTGCATTGGTGGCAAGTGGAGGGCGTGAAGCTCCCCGCTGCCGAGGCGGCCCTTTTCCTGCGCCATCTCCCCCTCAACTCGTTTCAGGTGCGCAAAGCCTCGTTGGGGGATGCCTTGCGGTTTTGGTCGCATTTGTACCGCTGGAGTTTGGATTTGTTGGCGCGGGGTAAGGTGTTGCCGGGGGTGTTGGATCAAACAGCGGGATGGTATCCGTTGCTGGATAGTGCGGTGGATCAGGCTCGGTTGACGATGTTTGCGAAGGCGATGCCGGGTCTGTGTCGCGCCTATGCCACGGAGCAAACCCTCTGGGCGAAGCCGAAACGCAAAGACCCTTGGATTGATGCCCAAACGGTGGTGTTGAATTTTTTAAGTTATGTGGCGGATGCCCAGATTCGGCCTTGGGTATCGTTTGCGCCGTCGGGCCAGCGGGAGAGCCTGGCGCAACCCTGGCTCCACGCCTTGGCACAACCGGAACAGGCCAAGGTGGACACCACCCCCGAAGCCCTGCGGCGCTTGGATACGGTGCTGACCACCTGGCGATCGCCCGTGCAAGATGCGATCGCCACCCCCGCCACGGAAAAACTCAGCCAAAATCAATTCCGCCTCTGCCTCGACCTGATTCCCCCCACCCCCGGCGAAATGGCCTGGGGACAGACGGATTGGAAACTGAACTACACCCTTTGCTCGATTCATGCTGTGGACTGTGCGATCGATGCCGAGACGATCTGGAAAAACCCCGTTGATCAGCTTACGGTGCAGGATCAAGTCCTCGAAGATCCCCAAGAAACCCTCCTGCGCGGCCTCGGACTAGCGGCCAAAGTCTACGACCCGATCCGCGCCAGCCTCACCGATGCCAAGCCGGTGCGCTGTTTGCTCAACCCGATTGAAGCCTACGAACTGGTACGGGCGCGGGTGCAGCAACTCCAGGACATGGGGGTGACGGTGCTGCTGCCGCCCGGCCTCGCACCGGGGGCGGGGGAGAAACGCTTGGGGATTAAAATCACCGCCAAAGTGCGCAGTAAGCGCGGCGAGCGCTTGGGGTTAAAAACTGCGTTGATCTACAGTTTGGAATTGGCGATCGGGGAGCAAACCGTGTCCCCGGAAGAGTTTGAGCAATTGCTCGATCAGCGATCGCCCCTCGTGGAAGTGAACGGGGAATGGCTCGCCCTCCAACCGGCGGATGTGCGGGCGGCCCAAGCGATCCTGAGTGTTGATTCCGACACAAATTTAGACCTGACCGTGGAAGATGCCCTGCGGTTTAGTACCGGAGAAGCCCAACTGTTGGCAAAATTGCCCGTGGTCAGTTTTACCGCCACCGGGAAGTTAAAAGAGTTGATCGCGGCGTTGGTGGACAATACCGCGATCGCTCCCCTGCCTCAACCGGAACAATTCAACGGCACACTCCGCCCCTACCAAATTCGCGGCATGACTTGGTTAGCGTTCTTGGAACAATGGAGCTTGGGGGCTTGTTTGGCTGACGATATGGGCTTGGGGAAAACCCTGCAATTGATCGCCTTCGTCCTCCATTTAAAAGAAACCGAAGCCCTCAATCAGCCCACCCTGGTGGTTTGTCCGACCTCAGTGCTGAGCAATTGGGAGCGGGAAATTCAAAAATTTGCCCCCACCCTCTCCACCTGGGTACATCACGGCGAAAAACGTCAAAAAGGGAAGCCCTTCGTCCTCACGGTGCAAAAGAAAGACTTGGTCTTGACCAGTTATTCCCTCGTGTATCGGGATGTGAAAACCCTGGAGCAGGTGAAATGGTCGGGGGTGGTGTTGGATGAGGCGCAAAACGTCAAAAATGCCCAGGCGAAGCAGTCCCAAGCGGTGCGCCACCTGAAGGCGGGTTTCCGCATTGCCTTAACCGGAACCCCGGTAGAAAATCGCCTCACGGAATTGTGGTCAATTCTCGATTTTCTCAATCCGAATTTCCTCGGCGATCAGCAGTTTTTCCAAAAACGGTTTGCCACCCCGATCGAGAAGTATGGCGATCGCAATTCCCTCCAGATTCTCCGCTCTCTGGTGCGACCCTTCATCCTTCGCCGTCTCAAAACCGACAAAACCATCATCCAAGACCTGCCCGAAAAGCAGGAAATGACCGTCTATTGTGGTCTCTCGGCGGAACAGGCTCAACTCTATCAACACCTCGTTGATACCTCGTTAGAAAATATTGAAGCGGCCAAGGGGATTCAGCGTCACGGCTTGATCTTGACGCTGTTAACGCGCCTCAAGCAAGTGTGCAATCACCCCTCGCAATATTTGGGCGAAAAAGGGCTGATCACCGGGATGCGATCGGGGAAACTATTGCGCCTCCATGCGATGTTAGAGGAAGTGGTTGCCGAGGGCGATCGCGCTCTCATCTTCACCCAATTCGCCGAATGGGGCAAACTCCTCCAAGCCTACCTCAGCCGCCATCTTGACACCGAAGTCCTCTTCCTCTACGGTTCCACCCCCCGCGCCCAACGCCAGGAAATGATCGATCGCTTCCAAAGCGACACCAACGGCCCGCAAATCTTCCTGCTTTCCCTCAAAGCCGGGGGGACGGGGTTAAACCTCACCCGCGCCAACCATGTGTTTCACGTTGACCGCTGGTGGAATCCCGCCGTGGAAAACCAAGCCACCGATCGCGCCTTCCGCATCGGTCAGCAGCGCAATGTCCAAGTTCATAAATTCGTCTGCACCGGAACCCTCGAAGAACGGATCAACGACATTATCGAAAGCAAAAAACAACTAGCTGAACAAACCGTCGATGCGGGCGAGCAATGGCTCACCACCCTCGACACCGACCAACTGCGCACCCTCTTAATGCTCGACAGTCAAGCAATCATGGATGCGGAGGAGGGTTAGAGTTGAGGGGGTGCGATCGCGCCCATCCTATGCCGTGGCCGGCAACAAATACAACCCCGGTTTAGCATCGGCGGGGGGCAAGAGTTGAGTGCTGCTTTTGACATTTTGGGCTGCGCACAGGTCAGCTTACATTAATCATCAACCAAATTTTTTGACTTAGGATAAAGATTTTCAACTTCTCGAATTAAATCCCGTAAAATCTGATTGGTTTGTTTGAGTAACTCCTGTTCCTGAAGATTGAGAGTTTTTTTCCCCTCTAGCTCTTTTCGAGATTCCATAAACATGGCGATAACCAATAATTCATTTCTTTCGCTTTGCTGCAAGTTATTGGCTCGTCTTTGAAACTCTCCAAAGTTTCTAAAGTTTCTAATAGCTTCAAATCTGCTGAGTTCTCCAAGGGTGTGATCGAGGAATTCTTCAGTGGTTTTTGCTGGGGGATCAATATCTGCTCTTGGGGCTGATTGGGAGTTTGTTGTTTCGGCTGTGGAATCTGAGGTGTTTTGTTCAGTAAAAGGCTGAGTATCAGCCCTATACACAGTAGTAGAATTCCGCTGATTATGCTGATTTTCGTCGCATTCGTTTCCAGTTCCGGTTTTTTTTTAGTAAAAGCAACCCAATTTTCCGGGTCTACTTGTTTAGATAAAGCTCTCCAGAATGCAATCTCTTTTAAGGATAATTCATTTTTAATGGTTGTCAAGAGCAACAGATTCTCTTTTTGCGGAAATTTTTCCTGCCTTAGATTCTCCGCTAATTCTTTTCTTGATACTTCACTATCACGACAAAATTTACAAGTTTCTTCGCTGGAACCTGATTCACTAATTCTTTTGAAGTCAACTAGTGCTAGTTTATTCAATTTCTCAAAATCAACAGTAAATTCATATTGCCCACCTAGAGATACTACTTGGTCAATATCCTGACTAAATTTTTTTGGGTTTTCTAAGGCTTGAACAAGCAGAGAACAGATTTTTTCTTCTTCCTCACGTTTTGCAATCCACAATACAGAATTACGAATTCTACGCCCCATAAAATCTATACGTTCTTCTGCTTGCATAGCAGTGATAAGTAGAAACAATTTCTGATTTTTCTGTTTCAGAATAATTGAATAAGATTCGCTATCAATTAGGGAATCAAAGTTCACTGATTCTTTGAGCAATTCTTGGGATGGTTCTTCTAGATGTTCATCGTTTTTAAGCCATCGAAAACCATTATCTTGTGAGATACCACGACTCTGAAAGAATATCTTCATAACATTTTAATTCCCCAAAAAATTAATTGTTAAATTAACTGTTGACCCTGCAAAACCTTAAATGCTCCATCTGACTTACAACCTTTTGCAAACTCTGTCACGGATTGTCGGAAAATCTCATCATTTCCAAAAATAGAACGCAAAAAACCAAAGAAACCACGGCTTTTATGCTTGATATGCAATTTAAGTAAAAACCTCAGTAGATAACGTAATGGCTGCTCACTATCTTGAGGACTATACTCAGCATCATGACTCACTTTACGAAAATAGAGATAGGGATCTTTTTTATTCTCTCGATCTCCATATGTCATTTTTGAAAAGACAACACCACCAACAGTTTGAACTGGAGTAATGACAGCAACAACTTTGTTGATAAAAACATCACTTTTTAGGAATTCAATTAATTCAGAATATCCCTCTTCAACTTGCTTTAAAAGCTTCTTAGCTGACCTTGAATCTTGTACATATTTTTCGCATTTGATTGGAGCAAAAATGATCAATCTTGGTGAATCAAGATCTTGATATGTTTGCTTGAATAGCTCCTTGATTAACTGTGGCTTATTTTTATCTCCGTGATACTTACCATTTTGCTCCATTAAGTAAGGTGTATCAATGGCGATTAATACAGCAACAGAGTTCACAAGAAGACCCTTAATACGTTCTTTCTCTTGAGGAGTGCCTGTTGTATGTGTCTCTCCAGGATAATCAACAAAGTTGATTTTTAACACAGGAGGCTTTCCTCTTTTTCCCAAATCAAAAGAGAAGTGACGAAGTAATGCAAGATCAGAACTACTGCTGCTTTTAATGCCCACAGTACTACATCTAGCTTCAAAAACATCAAGTAAGCATTTTAACTCGTTGAGTCGGCTTTGAAGTCTGCTAGCACTGTCATTATCTGGAGTCAATTGCAGATCTGTAGTACCAATTGTTTTTTCAAACTGATCATACATCGCTGTTAGTAGAGTAGTTTTTCCAACTCCGGATGGGCCTAGCATTGTGACTTGTAACTCGTGCATTATCTTTTACTTAGTTCAAAAGTTTTAATTGACTTAATTCATTGGCCTCTGTAACTTTCTGCACAGAGTCTAACCACTTTCGACGCATTTGGGTTTGCTCTCCCAATGCTTCAAACTCCTCTGGCCAAACCTCCGAACGCACTCCTTCTAAAAACACACGCCACTCATTTTTTGCAGATTTTGCCCGTAAGACGCGATCTACAAACTCCTCAACAATAGCAAATGCTGCTTGATTTGGCTCTGCCAGGAGATCATTAAGAACAGCATCACATTTATAAATCGCTTCAGCTTGCAACGAACGTAAACATTCCTCTACATCTGAGGCGGATGGATTGGGTGAGAGTCGGAGAGTCGTTTTATTGGGTGTAAGATCATCTAAATGCTGACGAATTCGATGTTGTATCAATCCCCGATAATGTAGATTAAACGAAACAAGAATATTAAAACCATACTTGATCTCACTCGGTTGATTCAACATCTCATCAGGAATCATTGCTGCTATTTCTGCAAGAAAAATACTACCTCTTGACTGACTCAAACGACCTAACCCACTACAAATCAAGACTTCCGTTACTTCAGTCTTTACTCGTTCTAAGCTTTCTTGTAATCCTTCATCAAGCATTAAGAACTGCTTCGAGAAGTGAGAGCGGACTTCATTCAACAATTTATCATAGGCAGCCCCTAAACCTCCCTCTGCATATCCACGCTTCTCAATCTCTTCTTCAGAAGGAATTCCTGGATCTTCTTCACAGGATTGAATAACCTTATTAACTTCCCTTTGGAAATCTTCATTGGGCATATTTCTTAAATTAGAAAGCTCTTGTAATCTCCTTTCTAAACCCGTAGTTAAATCCTCCTGCCATAATTTATCGAATAGGCTGATGAAGAGGGAATACCAATCACTTTTAGGTGTAACACTACCTAAGACAGAACGCGCTTTTTCAAGCTCAATATTCACTCGTTCATGAATCTGCAAAATTCGATCCTGTTGTAATTGTGAATATTCTTGATCTAACCCTTGAATATGTTTCGTTAGATACTCTAAGACACGATCTAAAACTTGAGAATTAGCATCATCTGAATTTGCACAGTTAGCAGTAATACAGTCTGCAACACGGATATTTTTATCATGGCGAGAGTTCGCTAAATCTCGGCAGTAGATACCATTATCGCCAATCGGAGACTCAGGCAGAGATCTATTCAGAACTAAAAAAGACCATTTTTCTAGTGGAATCTCAGTCAAAGCCGATTTTGCAATGTCATAGAGTTCTACGTCTACATCAGACCAAAACTCTCGTGGTGGCCTCGGCAAACGAATAAATAACACGAGATCAACATCTTGACTTAGAATTTTAATCAGCCTTTCATCATCACCTAAACCTGTGTCTCCTAGCCCTGGCATATCAATTAGAGCTACCTGACCAACATCCGAGTTAGGAAATGAGCAAAAAATCTTGGCTTCCTTAACAGCAAGGTATTTAAAGTAAACTTGTTCTCCTGATTGGTTATCTTGTGCTACATACTCACGAATTTCCTGTCGATTAATGCGCTTAGGTGTTATGTGACCAATAAAAGGCCGATATTCATCGAAGTGTTCATGATACTTGTGGAGATGTTTATACATAGCCCCCTCGACAGCCTTTCTTGATAGTTCCTCAGATAAAGTAGGTAAAGGCTTGCGCTTAAATTCATCAAGACTAAATGGCTTTACTCCTAGACTTAGCTTTTGATAGTAGGGTGAAATAACTGCATCGAGAAATTCACGCTCAGAATAAAACAATACTTCACCATAAGTTTCAACATTCGAGCTATGACAAATGGTGCTTTGCACCCCAGTACAGTGAGAGCGATCACCTGTCGGAATTTCTACAGCGCTTAATCCTGATAAGCTTTGTAGCAATCGACTTTTCCCTTGCCCCGCTCGTCCAATGACTCCAATATTAAGAGTATTGCGCAGAAATCTCG
This sequence comes from Spirulina subsalsa CS-330, assembly GCF_028330765.1. GTDB lineage: Bacteria > Cyanobacteriota > Cyanobacteriia > Cyanobacteriales > Spirulinaceae > Spirulina > Spirulina subsalsa_A. The sequence continues at coordinate 11,151 of NZ_JAQMTY010000050.1, forward strand.
TTTTGAGTTTGCTGAGATTGCCAAACTCACTTTCAATGCTATTAATTATGCTGCGAACATTAATCGTTTGTAGCTTTCCTAATATTTCACCTTCAACTTTGGGTAATAGGTACTGTTGGCAAGCTTCAAGTTGCTCTAGCTTGTCAAGTAAGGTTCGTAGACTTTTTTCGGAGCGTTCGATGCTGTTGGCTAGTGGGCGACGTTGCTCTATGATTTTTGAAATTTTCAACTGACGATGAGTATTCATAATGACTTTACAAGCGTTAACAATCCAGATTGAAACGTTGGGCACGATCGCACCCTTCCCCAGACTTTAAAATCAGACCCAAAAACTGATAAAAATGGCCTCCGTTGACGGATAGAGGAAAAAACACCTGATGGCAGTGTATCAGGTGTGTTGAGGGGTGATGCTAAACGTGAAAAAAACTTAACTGGGCAGAGCCACAGCAATAGATGCAGAAATAGACGGTTGAGGGGATAGAAATACAGGGCAACGGATCTCACCGGATTCTCTCGGCCCCTTGACCCTCCACTAGACTAGAGGGTTTATGATCTGAATCATCATTCAAGATTCAGTTTCTGTTGTTCTGCCGCTCGTTTCGGAACCTACGCCCATGATTCACACGTTCACCACTGCGACCACCCGACTGTTGATCGGTTGGGTTGTGATTGGCAGTCTGGGGTTAACCGCCTGCACCAATCCTGCGACCCTCTCCGATGCTGCCAGTTCCACCGCCAGAGCACCGGAAAATGTGACCGTTGTTTCGTATCGGAGTCCGACCTGTGGATGTTGCGGTGCTTGGGTGGAGCATATGCGATCGCGCGGCTTCGATGTGGAAGATAACATCACGGAGGATATGGACGCGATCAAGGCACAGTATGGCGTTCCGGAGGATTTACTGTCCTGTCATACTGCGATCGCGGCTGGTTACGTGATCGAAGGTCACACCCCCGCCGAGGATGTGATCCGCCTCTTGGCTGAACGTCCCGACATCACCGGCATTGCAACCCCTGGGATGCCCCTCGGTTCTCCGGGCATGGAAGTGGGGGATATGCGCGAACCCTATGCGGTGTATGGGTTTAGCGACGATGCAGAACCCACGGTTTTCGCCGAACATCAACAGGATTCCTAGGGGCAAAGCATTTACCCCTGACATTTGGATCTGATTAGGAAGGAGCAGCAATGCAACGACGACAATTTTTTACCCTCAGCGGCAGCGCCCTTGGTGCGGTGCTCTTAAGCCAATGTGCGCGATCGCGCCCCACCTCCAGCCCCTCTAATTCCGTCAACGCCCTGCCGGTAACCTTACCCGACTCGCCCCCAGTCTTCACCAGCCAAAACGGACGGTTAGCCGTTGATCTCAGTGCCGAACCCGGCACGCTCAACACCGGGAATCAAGCCCTGGCGATCTGGGGATATAACGGACAAAGTCCGGGGCCACGGTTAGAAGTGAAGCCCGGCGATCGCGTTCAACTCACCTTCACCAACCGCTTACCCGCCCCCACCAACCTCCATTTTCACGGTCTGCACATTCCCCCCACCGGAAGCGGTGATAACGTCTTTCGGCAGATCGAACCCGGCGACACCTTCACCTATGATTTTGAAATTCCGGCGGATCACCCCGCTACCCTGGCCTATTACCATCCCCATTTGCATGGCCATGTGGCGCAGCAAATTTTTGCCGGGCTGGGGGGGTTAATCGTTGTGCGGGGCGATCTCGATGACCTCTTGCAGCAGAACGGTGTAGACATCCCGGAACAATTTCTGGTGTTAAAAGATTTTGATCCGGCGGGTATTGAGGATGGGGAACGTTTTGCCCAGCCCCATCATGGTGCGCAAATGATTGGCCGAGAAGGGGCGATCGATACGGTTAACGGTCATGTTCAGCCCCAACTGGCGATCGCGCCCCAAGGCTGGCTCCGTCTCCGGATCGTCAACGCCGCCACCTCCAAGTTTTACAACCTACGCCTAGAGGATCATCCCTTCCATCTGATCGCCACTGACGGCGGCTCCCTGGCCCAACCCCAGACCCTCGATCGGCTCTTACTGGCCCCCGGTGAGCGGGCGGATCTGTTGATCCAAGGCGATCGCGATCGCACCACCTACTCCCTAATCAACGAACCCTACCAACGCACGGCGGGCGGGATGGGCATGGGTATGGGCATGGGTAGGGGTATGGGCATGATGGGACGCAGATCCGATCCCAACACCCCCACCGTCCTCGCCACCCTCACCTACACCGACACATCCCCCACCCCCTTCACCCTCCCCCCCGCCCTAATCCCCGTTGACTCCTTGCCGCAACCGAGCCAAACCCGCGAATTTCGCCTCCATCACGGCATGAATCCCGGTCACGGCATGGCATTTTTAATCAATGGCCAAGCCTTCCAAGGGGATACCGTCCACACCACCGTTACCGTCGGCACAACGGAAGATTGGCTAATCCAAAACATCGACATCATGGATCATCCCTTCCACCTCCACACCAACCGCTTCCAAGTGATCGAACGCAACGGCCAGCCCCTCACCCCTCCCGCTTGGAAGGATACGGTTCTCGTTGCGGCAGGGGATACCGTCCGGATTCGGATTCCGTTTCGCACCTATCAAGGTCGTACCGTTTACCATTGCCACATTTTGGATCATGAAGAACTGGGCATGATGGGCGTGGTGGAAATGGTGTAGCGGCTTGTCCAACGGCTAGGGACTGGGCGCGATCCCATCGTACCTAGTGCAGAGTCAAGACATAATATTCGGATTGTATTGAATGTCCAACACTCAACGTGACGGTGCGTTACGCTTCGCTAACAGCACCCTACAAACATCCTAATTCTTGGCATTGACGCTGCACTAGTCCCTAACAGAGACCGTCAACGCCCCAGGAGGCGATCGCGCAGGGCTTTAATTTGATCTCGATATTTCGCCGCTGCTTCAAACTCCATCGCCTTGGCCGCGTCTTGCATCTGGGCTTCGAGTTGTTGGATCACCTCTGGGAGTTGTTCGAGGCTGATTTCGTCCTGGGCGTTGTAGACTTGGGCGAGTTCCTGGGCGTTGAGGCGGCGGGAAATGTTGAGGAAATTTAGGATTGAATTGGTTTGGGATTTTTTGGCGATCGGTTGGGGGGTGATGTTGTGTTTTGCGTTGTAGGCCTGTTGGATGGCGCGGCGGCGGTTGGTTTCGGAAATGGCGCGTTCCATGCTGCCGGTCATATTGTCGGCGTAGAGAATCGCTTGGCCGCGAATGTGACGGGCGGCGCGGCCGATGGTTTGAATTAGCGATCGCTCTGCCCGCAAAAACCCTTCCTTATCCGCATCCATAATCGCCACCAGGGACACCTCCGGCAAATCCAACCCCTCCCGCAACAGGTTCACCCCGATCAACACATCAAATTCCCCATCCCGCAACCCTTGCAAAATCTCGATCCGTTCAATGGACTGAATTTCCGAATGGAGATAGCGCACCCGGATCGATCGCTCTTGAAAATACTCCGTTAAATCCTCCGCCATCCGTTTCGTCAGGGTGGTAATCAAAACCCGCTCCTGACGATCGACGCGATCGCAAATCTCACCCAGCAGATCATCCACCTGGCCCACCGTCGGCCGCACGAAAATTTCCGGATCAATCACCCCCGTCGGCCGGATAATCTGCTCCGCGATCCGCCCCTCACATTGCTCTAGCTCCCAATCCCCCGGCGTGGCCGACACAAACACACATTGCCGCACCTTCTGCCAAAATTCATCCGCCTTCAGGGGGCGATTGTCCGCCGCACTGGGGAGCCGAAACCCGTGGTCAATCAGCACCTTTTTCCGCGCTTGGTCGCCGTTATACATCCCCCGCAACTGCGGAACCGTCACATGGGATTCATCAATCATCAACAGCCAATCATCGGGAAAATAATCGATCAAACATTCCGGCGGATCGCCCGGATTCCGTCCGGCCAGGTGGCGCGAATAGTTTTCCACCCCATTGCAGTAGCCCACTTCCCGCAACAGTTCCAAGTCGTAATTTGTCCGCTGTTTGAGGCGTTGGGCTTCGAGGAGTTTATCGGCAGCCGTGAGGTGATCCAGTTGGGCGGCGAGTTCGGTTTCAATATCGTGGCAAGCCCGTTCGATCGCCTCCGTGGGGGTGACGAAGTGCCGCGCTGGGTAGATATTCACCCCCGATAGACTTTGCAGCACTTCCCCCGAAACCGGGTCAAGATACCGAATGCTATCCACCTCATCCCCGAAAAATTCAAGGCGAATGATCCGGTCTTCATAGGCGGGGACGATTTCCAACACATCCCCCCGGAGGCGAAAGTTACTGCGTTTCAGTTCCACATCGTTGCGGGTATATTGCACCGTCACCAAGGCCCGCAACAGTTGGCGCGGGTCGAATTCTTCCCCCACTCGCAGGGGGATCGAGGCTTTCAGGTATTCAGCAGGCATCCCCAACCCATAGATGCAACTAATCGAGGCGACCACAATCACATCGCGCCGTTCAAAGAGCGATCGCGTCGCCGAGTGGCGCAACATATCAATTTCTTCATTAATCGAGGCGCTTTTTTCAATGTAGGTATCACTGACCGGAATATAGGCTTCGGGCTGGTAATAGTCGTAGTAGCTGATGAAATATTCCACCGCGTGATCGGGAAAAAATTGCCGCAGTTCGTTGCACAGTTGCGCCGCCAGGGTTTTGTTATGGGCCAGTACCAAGGTGGGGCGGCCGAGATTGGCGATCACATGGGCCATGGTCAGGGTTTTGCCGGTTCCCGTCGCGCCCAAGAGGGTTTGGAGGCGATGCCCCTGGGTCAGCGAGGCGGTGAGTTCAGCGATCGCCCTCGGTTGGTCTCCCGTCGGTTCAAAGGGTGCATTTAGTTGAAAACCCATGGCCACAGTCTCAATCTGTTGCTCGCATTCTAACGCTTTGATGCGATCGCCCTCCCCCCTCCCTACCAGCCCCGATCGAACAGGTTAGAATCGGACAAACTTTCTCCTGATCCCTTCCCCTCATTGTCATATGTTGCGCATTTCCTTGACCCGTGAGAAAGCGATCGAAATTGCAGAAATTACCTTTGCGATCGTCGGGATTTTATTTTTTACCCGCAGCCTCAAAGCCGTCATCGGTGGCAGCTTAGATAGTCTCGTGCGCTATGGGGTCTTCATGATGTCCATGATCATGCTAACGCTGCGCTGGCAACTCACCCTCTACGTCCTCAGTGGCGATCTCGCGCTCCTGGCCCTCAATGCCCTCTCCTTTTGTTCCTTTAGCTGGTCAGAAATGCCCGGAACCACCAACGTCCAGGTGCGCGAAATCCTCTACATGATGTCCTTCGCCCTCTATATTGCAGGCCGCTTCCCCCTGCGCAAACAGGTCATTCTCCTGTCCTGGGGCCTCGAAGTAGCCGCCCTCCTCAGCACGATTTGGGCCTTTACCATGCCCGCCGGGATGCACCGCAACGATAAATTTGCCGGGGCCTGGAAAGGCATCTATCCCCAAAAAAACGAGTTATCGACAATGATGACCCTGAGCGCGGCGGCCCATTTACCCTTACTCTTTGACCCCACCTATAACCGCATTTGGGCCGCTGCTGGCTTAGGCCTGTCCCTCTTCGTCACCTTGATGACCACCTCAAAATCCGGGCTGATTATTTTCTTTGTCTTGGTGATTGCTCTGTTTTTGTTACGGACGTTGCGATGGCGTAATTTAGTCATGGTGATGATTTTTTCGGTACTCTTTGGGCTTGCTGTACCAGGCTTAACCGTATTTTTTAGTAACTGGGATGCAATTATGATCGGGTTAGGGCGTGACCCTACCCTCACGGGCCGCACAGATATTTGGGGCTATTCCTTTATGCGCTTGGCCCAACGGCCCTGGCTGGGCTATGCACGGGGCGTATTTTGGGATAAAAAATCCATCTACCCAGGCGAAGCAGGGATCGCGGTGGTGGGTGTGCCGCCGATAAATCTACTCTCTGGAACCTATGCGCCGCCCCATGCCCACAATGGCGTGGTGGATCTGCTCTTGGAGGTGGGGGTAGTGGGGCTGATCTTTTTTGTGATTAGTCTGGGGGTGTTTTTAATGCGGGCGATCAAGCGGATTTATGTGACCAATACCCCGGAGGATTTTGGCCCGTTGGTGTTTTTTACGTTTTTCTTCATGTACAACATCACCGAAAGCCTGCTGATGCGGGGGGAAAATATTTTTTGGGTGTATTACATGGTGTTTGCCTATTCGATTCGCCTTGGGGGACAGGAGATTATTGATGAGCCAACGTTAATCCCCCGGAAAACGCCGGAGATGGTTGCGGCTGCGCGCGATCGCGCCTCATCTCCCCCATCCTAGCCCCCCTCAAAACTGGCAAATCGTCTCAGGAACCACAGGACACACCGGATCAGCCACCGGATTAGCCCGCACCGTCAATTCATCGAGGCGCGTCAGGGAACTCAGGGACTGAAGATCGGTAATTTGATTTTCGTCTAGATACAGCGACTCCAAATTCACCAATGACCCCAAGGGACTAACATCGCGCAGATCATTGTTGACCAGCGAAAGCTGATAAAGCTGAGTTAACCCAGCCAAGGGGCGCACATCCTCGATGCGATTGAAAGCAAGGGATAGCTCATTGAGGGTTTGCACTGTGGCGAGGGGGCTAATATCCTCAAGTTGATTATCAAAAAGATTAAGGATATGTAGATTCGGTAGGGCGGCGAGGGGACGGAGATCGCGGATTTGGTTACTGCCCAGATCAAGATCATGCAAGGTGCTGAGCTTGGCCAAGGGCGACAGATCTGTAATCTGATTCGCGCTTAGATCCAACTCCATCAACTCTGGAAACTGGCTCAGGGGGGTTAAATCAGTGATGCCATTACCCCGCAGTTTTAAGCGATACAGGGGGGCGACTGGCAGTTGGCGGAGATCGGTGAGGGGGGTAAAACTGAGGTCGAGGCTCAGGGGGGTGAGGTGGGCAAGGGGGCTGAATTCGCTGATCGGATTGCCTGCTAGATTCACCGTGTTGAGGGCGAATAGTGAGGCGAGGGGTTGAATATCTGTAATGTAATTTTGGGCGAGATCGAGCAGTTGCAAGCTGTCCATGGATGCTAGCGGGGTGAGGTCGCTGACGTGATTGCCCTGTACGGAGAGGTCGGAAAGATTGGAGAGGGCTTGGAGGGGGCTGAGATCGGTGATGGCATTCGTCCCCGCAAGGGTCTGGGTTTTGAGGCCGTCATGGTAGCTAATGTGGGCGGTGTTGTTGAGGGAGAGCGTCTGGAGGTTGGGCAAGAGGGCGAGGGGGGTGATGTCTTGGATCGCGTTGGCATCAAGTCTGAGCCACCGTAGGCTTGGTTGGGTCTGGAGGGGGGTGAGATTTTCGATGGCGTTACCTCGGAGGCTGAGGGTTGTCAGGTGGGGTAATCCGGAGAGGTCGGGGAGGGTAACGATCGCATTATCATCGGCGGAAATCAACGTTAAGGACGCGATCGCCCCCAAGGCACTCCAGTCAGCAATCCGATTACCATCCAAATTCACAACGGTGAGCGGTAGGGATTGCAAGGGGGATACATCGTCGATCTGATTGTCTCGCAGGAACAGTTCAGCCAGGGTGGGCAATGCAGCCAGAGGGGTCAGATCTTGAATCTGATTGCCCTCGGCCTGAAGGGTGTAAAGCCGGGACATGGCCCGGAGTGGGGTTAAGTCGGCGATTTGGTCATTATCATCCACACTGAGCCAGGTTAACTGGGTTAAACCCGCTAAGGGGCGCAGGTCTTGGATTTGGTTGCCGGTTAGGGTCAAGGATTGCAAGTGGGTCATGCCGTGGAGCGGCGACAAATCCGCGATCGCATTATTGCCAACGTTGAGCGTGATCAACTGGTGCAGCGTCGTCAGGGGACTAAGATCCTCAATTCTGTTCCCGATCAACGTCAACATCTCCAAATGCGTCAACGTGGCAATGGGTCGCAGATCCCGCACCGCCGCAAAGCTGACCTCCAGAGACCGATGCGCCAACAATTCCGCCTCGGCCTCCTGACAGGTTTCCACCTCAATCCACGCCATCACCGCCTGCACCGTCTTACGAGCCTCCGGGTGAATTTCCCCTTGCTGCTCACACCACTCTAAAAACGTTGGGTAATTCTCTGCTGCGCTGGCTGGGACGGGTTGCAGCCCCACAACAAGCATGGCCCCTAACATGAAACGCAAAGCAATCAACTTCAGCATGGGCGATCGTCATCCTTAAATTTTTAGATTTTCTGATGAAAAGGAATGAACTGCGGCAATCCGGTCAATGGGTCGCTGGGGTATTTGGGAGCGTGACGGGCATCCAAGCGGCCCACGCGATCCACCCCGGCTAGTCCTGAGCATGCTCCAAAACTATCCGCAAGGGGTTGGATCAGAATTGCTGTCCTAGCCGGGGGGATCGGTGGCGGCCAGGTAGCCCCAAGCGTAGGTGGTGGGGCCCATGGACTGCATGACGGTGAATTCTGTGACGGCGGGAAAGAGAAAAATATCAAAGTAGGCCTCGGTGGTGGGCCATTGGCTGGGGTCGGGGAAGGTGACGGGGCGGAGGCGGTCGAATGTCCAGTAATGGCTGTATTTGACCACATCGAGGGGGCCGTAGACGGGGATGCCGGGGGGTGGGGCTTGGGCTTGGATGCGGGCATCAATGATCAGGGGGTTTTGGGGGGGGTGATGACCGAGGCCGGTGATGGTGGTCATGTTGTCGGGGTTGGCTCCGAGGGCGAATTGACTGACGGCGATCGCACCTCGATAATACTGCGCTTGACCCGTTAACACATGGGCCCGAATCAGGGCGATCGCTTTCGGAGCGCCAAAACTACTGCCCCAGCCGATGGGCTGATAGGGATCATCCTTCGCCCAGCCCAAGCCCGTTTGTTGGGAAAAGGCCAGGACGATATCCGCTTCTTTAATTAGTGCTCGGCGGGCCTGGCGTTGAACGCGGGAGTCAACGGAGCGATCGCGCAAACGGGCATAGACAAAGGCCGCATCCCGTTGATGATGCCTAGCCCATTGCATGGTTGGCGCGTCGGGATCATCAAATACCGTGGTTTGCAGAAACAGATCATGCCAGCGGGATTCTCCGGTGAGGCGGTAGAGTTCGACGGCGGCGAGGTTGCGGGCATCGTTGACCGCGTGGGGGAGGGGGTTTAAGCCGTGGGCGGCGGCGGGATCGGTGCGGGCGGCTTCGGCGTAGGTCATGGCAGCGATCGCACTGCGGCCATAGGTTTGGGCCAAGTCAGGGGCGCGATCCTTCAGGATCGTCGCGATCTGAGCCGCCCCGCCCGCATAGACATAACTCGACCACAGATCCGGCCCATACACATAGGTCGGCAGGGTATTCTGCCAACTGGCTTCACCGCGATGGGGATGGGAACTCGATTCAATCCCACCACGCACGCCCCCATTGGGCAGTTGTAAGCGGCGGAAAAAGTCCAGATTCCACAGGGCTTCATTCACCAAGTCGGGCAGGCCGGGGTAGTCCTGGGGAATGTTCAATCCCAATTGGGTAATGCGGGGCGCAATTTCGACGAGTTCCAACTGTAGGCGGGTGGCTTCGAGGTGCTGAATCCGCCGATCCCAATCCCCCGCATCAAAATACCCCCCCCAAGCTTCCGGCACGGGGGTTTTGCTGGTTTCGGCTTGCAGCGCGTCAAACACACTTTCCTCTCCGATACCCATGGTGGTTTCCATCAGGGTGGTGCGGGCTTGGTAGATGGGGGTGTCGTCGGGGTGGAAGGGGCGGGGGCGTGTCCAGTCGGTGTAGGGCTGGGTGAGGGGGATGCCGCTGCGTTGATGGTAAAAACCACGGGCTACGGTGCGGTAGGCCGTTTTCCAAATGTCAGGGGCGATCGCAAAGGGCAAGGAACAGCCCACCGTTGCCACACAGAGACGATAGCAGCCGGGGCGGCGCAGGTCACTAAAATCGAGGCTGTAAACGTTCGTGAGGGTATAGTTGCGATCGCGGGGATCTTCGGATTCCGTCGCGCCTTTGGTTAATTGCGCCTGGCCGGTGAATTGGATGCGATCGCTCCCCTGATCAATCACCGAAAACCCTAAGCCATCGGGATAGTCCCACGGGCCGCCATTACCCACCCACAACGACAAAAACCCCACCTTCACCGGATCATCGGGGCGAAACCCCAACTGCGACACATGCACCGCCTCGCTCCATTGCCGTTGGGGATTGTAGCGGAACGTGACCGCAGATAAGGCCAGCGGCGATCGCTCAAAGGACAGGGTATAGGTTTTGCCAACGCTTAACGGCTGGGAAAAGCGGAGATAGAGCCGATGGCGCACGGGCCAATCCAGTTCGCCCCGGCTGAGTTGGGCCATGTCCGTCGGCTTGCTTTTGCGAAAGACGGCCCCCGGTTGGCGGGCTTGGCGATAGTTCGGATCATTTTCGGAGGCGAGGCGATAGTGATTGCTTTGGTCGGCCCAGTTGGGGTCAAGGCGATCGCCCTCGTAGCGATCAAAGCCATAGAGGAGATCGTGATTGGGGCCGACGAGGTTACCGATGAGGGTTTGATTGCGCCGCACCCAGGGCTGATCATCCCGTTCCACGATGCGATCGCCCGGTTCCGCTTGGTAGGGTGTTTGCTGGGCGTGAACCACAGCACCGAGGTTAAACTCCACCGCCACCAGCGTCGCATCCACCGGATACACCTGAATCGGGGCGGTCGGAGTAGACATCGATGCCACACTCCAGAGCCAGCCCCCCCGCCAGATCAAGGCCATCAGGAGAACTGCGATCGCGACACCACTCCACCGATATCCCTTGATCACGCTTGTCTCCTCCGCCGTCTAAGCTTGGGCCCTAGCTTAATAATAGGTTTCAAACATTAGATCGAGGGGCATTCCCCAATCCGCCCCATGGCGCAGCGCCAACAGCACCCCCAACATCCCCACACAAAACACCGTACTCAGAAAATCTTGGCGCAAACAGAGCATTTGCTCTTGCTTCAAGCCATACAACGACACCAGATAGGGGAAAAAATCACTCAAGGAAATAATCGCGATCGCCCAGGGCAACCCCCCCCAGCTATAGGCCAACGGCACACCCACCGCCATCACCAACAAACTCGCAAAATTGCTGTAGGCGTTGTACACCGGCTTGCCCACCGCCAACAACGCCGGGCTATGGGTATAAAACAGCACCGCAAACCAGATCCCCACCGACAAAACCGGCAACATCCAGGCCGCCTGATCGTAGCGATCGTCATAGAGCGCCAAAATCACCAAATCCCCAAACGCCATAAAAATCGCCACCCCTAGCCCAGACCCTAACAACAACGGCCACCGCTGTCGCTGAATTTTGCGCACCAGTTGCGCTCTGGGGAGTTCGTTATTTTGGGAAATGGCCGGGAAGATGACCTTCGTGCTGAGGCGTTTTAAAAGTTTGCGGGGAATATTCGCCATCGTGTAGGCGATCGTATACACCCCCAACACAGAAAACGGCAGCAACTTCGCCAAAATGAGGCGATCGGACTGCTCGGCCAAAAACATCATGATTGCCGCCACAAAAATCCACCGCCCAAAGGAGGCCAATTCCTCTAAGGATTCCCGGTCAAGCTGCCAACGCGGTAACGGCTCTTTAAAAAAGAGATAACTACCAATGGTTTTACACAGCGTTCCCGCTAACCCCCCTAGGGCCAGGGCCCAAATGCTCGGACTCAGCCACGCCCAAGTAATCATCACCGCTAGCCCAAACACATTCGCCCCCAGTTCAAGCATCGTCAGTTTCCCCACCTCCAAACGACGATTGAGCGTGAAAAATGCATTGGAGCGAACACCATCCAAGACAGTCGTGAACCCGACTAGGGGCAGGAGAGGGAGCAAGTTAGGATCACCATAAAAGTTAGCGGCGGGAACCGTTAGGGCGAGGCAAACCCCCCATAAAATTAGCCCCCGAATCACCTGCACTGTCCAAGCGGTGTTTAAAAAGGTGCGGTCTTCTCCCCGTGGACTCTGGACGACGCTTTGATTCACGCCCACATCGGAAAAGAGTTCCAAGCCCATGCGGAGGGTGGTGGCGAGGGCCATCAGCCCAAAGAATTCCGGGACGAGCAGACGGGTGAGGATGAGGTTATTGACGAAGCGGAGCATTTGCTGTGCTCCGTAGCCAAATAAGACCCAGGTTGCACCGCGAACGGCGCGTTTTTTAATCGAAGCCATAATTTTAGGGGGGAAGGGAAAAAGCCGCAGAATGAATCCAGGGGTGGACAACCCTGTCATCGTTCCATGCTAGTGAATCAAGGTTACTGGTGCTGAGAATTGCGATCGCACTGTTTGCCTGTTCTGAGGTTAAATCACTGAATCCGTTGAGTTTGGCAGCCAGGGGGATTCTTTTTGAGTGCATCTCAGTTATACAATCCCTCACCCAACCCTCTCCCCCAGGAGCTACTGCTTATACATAACGTTCCAATGTTGGCCTCGTCTGCGTTTGATCCCCCTAAATCCCCCTTTTTAAGGGTAGGGCTGATTCCTTGTGATGAGAGAAAAATGATAATGAGGATATCTCTAGTATTTTCTTGGGATATCCTCATGGAACTACCCTTACTCTCCTGCCTCGAATCTGTCCCTGACTTTCGTCACCTACGAGGCTTAC